>JAVHRE010000115.1:0-1055 GCA_036171495.1 Bacteroidales bacterium | reverse complement strand
GATTTAGCATTTCTTGGCAATTTGTTATACGAAAAATATTTATATAAATCTAAAGCATCAGTTATTCTAATAAACAAAGATTTTGTTCCATCAAAGCGGGTTAGAACAACATTAATTCGTGTGGATAATGTATATCAATCATTCGCAACACTACTCGAAACTTATCAAAAAATTTCTAATCAAAAAAATGGAATAGAACAACCAAGTTTTATTGACACAACCGCTAAATTAAGCGAAAATATATATATTGGTGCATTTACGTATATCTCTAAAAATGTAGCAATTGGAGCCAATACAAAAATTTACCCAAATGTTTTTATTGGCGATAACGTTACTATAGGCGAAAACACAATAATTTACTCAGGAGTAAAAATTTATAATAATTGTGTAATTGGCAACAATTGTATTATTCACTCAAACACTGTTATAGGTGCCGATGGTTTTGGCTTTGCTCCTCAAAACGATACTAATTACAAAAAAATTCCTCAAGTTGGCAATGTTATTGTTGAAGATAATGTTGAGATTGGCTCAAACACATGTATTGACCGTGCCACAATGGGTTCAACATATATTAGAAAAGGAGTAAAACTCGACAATTTAATTCAGATTGCTCATAATGTAGAAATTGGCGAAAATACAGTAATTGCTGCTCAAACAGGCGTTGCCGGCTCATCAAAAATAGGAAAAAACTGTATGATTGGCGGTCAATGTGGAATAGCCGGACATCTTGTTATTAAAGACAATGTTAAAATAGCTGCCCAGTCGGGTGTTGGAAACATCATCAAAAAAGGAGAAATTATTCAAGGCTCGCCTGCTTTTTCAATCAAAGATTATCAAAAATCTTATGTCGTTTTTAAAAATTTACCCGAAGTTTACCAAAAATTTCATCAACTTCAACAAGAATTAAATTCGTTAAAACTTTTAATTCAAAAAAAAAGCAAATAAATTTAAGGGAACTTCTAAATCCCGCCTAAAGCGGGACGTCATGCTGTCCCGCTTAAGGCGCATCCGCGTCAAGCTAATATATGAAAAAACGATGTATTATATTAACAATA
>JAVHRE010000114.1:0-5199 GCA_036171495.1 Bacteroidales bacterium | reverse complement strand
ATGTTGTTTATCAATACGTCAAAGATACAAAATGAAAGCAAATCACAACCAATTTATTTTATTAATAATCAACACATAACAAACTTTATTAATATTTTTATTAAATATTTTCTGAAATATTTTGTTGTTTAAAATATAACATATATTTTTGCATAGTCTATTTATTCCATAGACTATATATTTTATTAAAATTAAATATCATGAAAACAAAACAAATTTTATCGTTAGTAGCATTGAGTATAGTATTGTTTTTTCAGGTTTCATGCTCAAGCAATACTGACAAAACAAATGAAAACAACAAAAGCGAACTTTCGGGAAGTATAAGTATTAGCGGAGCTTTTGCTCTTTATCCAATGGTTGTAAAATGGGCTGAAGAATTTCAAAAAATTAATCAGAATGTAAGAATTGATGTGTCGGCAGGCGGTGCCGGTAAAGGAATGACTGATGTTTTACAAAACATGGTAGATGTTGCAATGGTTTCGCGTGAAATAAAAGAGGAAGAAATTCAAAAAGGTGCATGGTTTATTGCTGTAACAAAAGACGCAGTTGTGCCGGTAATTAATGCTTCTAATCCGGTTTTCTCAGAAATTCAAAAAAAAGGAATTACTAAAACACAATTAGCTGTACTTTTTACTAAAAACACAAAATCAACTTGGGGAAAACTTTATTCTACTAATAACAAATCAAATATTAATGTTTATAACCGTTCCGATGCATGCGGAGCAGGCGAAATGTGGGCAAAATATTTTGGAAAGAAACAAGAAGATTTATTAGGTACAGGCGTTTACGGCGACCCGGGCGTTGCAGATGCAGTTAAAAATGATAAAAACGGAATAGGCTACAATAACGTTATTTATGCTTACGATTTAAAAAGCCGTGTTTTTTATCCGGGTCTATCAGTAATTCCTATTGATTTAAACGAAAACGGAGTTTTAGACCCTGAGGAAAATTTCTATCAAAATCTCGATTCAATTACAAATGCTATTCGCACAAACAGATACCCTTCACCACCTGCCCGTGAATTGTATTTAGTAACTAAAGGAAAAACCAAAAATCAAGTTGTATTAGCTTTTTACAAATGGATTTTAACAGACGGTCAAAAATATATTAACGAAGGTGGTTACGTTAAACTAACCGACGAAAATATAAAAACACAAATTGAAAAGTTAAAATAACAATAAATGAAATTTTTCAATCGTAAATTTCGCGATAAATTTTCACTTTTTTGGATGATAATTTCATTGGCGATTCTTTTATTACTGCCAATATTATTAGCAGTTGGTTTGTATTTAAAATCGTTGCCTATTTTACACGAACAATCATTTTTTGATTTGATTACAGGCAGCGACTGGAAACCACAACAAGGAAAATTCGGATTTTTACCATTTATAATCAGTTCTTTATGGGTAACATTGCTTTCTGTTATTATTGCTGTACCTGTATGCATACTTACAGCAATTTATTTAACTCAGTACGCAAAAAAAAGAATATTGGCATTTATGCATCCTGTAATTGATATTCTTGCCGGATTACCATCTGTAATTTACGGTGTTTGGGGTATTTTAATTGTTGTCCCTTTTATTTCAAAAATAGTTGCACCATTTTTTGGATTACAAACATCGGGATATACAATTCTTGCAGGTGCTGTTGTTTTATCTATAATGATTATTCCATTTGTTCTTAACATTTTAATTGAAGTTTTCAGAACCATTCCCGAAGAACTTACTGAAGCATCGCTTTCAGTTGGAGCAACAAAATGGGAAACAATTAAGTTTGTGTTATTAAAAAAAGTATATCCGAATATAATTTCAGCAACCGGACTTGGCGTTGCCCGTGCTTTTGGAGAAACTATTGCAGTTTTAATGGTAGTAGGAAATGTAGTAAAAACACCAACTTCAATTTTCGATTCAGGTTATCCACTGCCGGCTTTAATTGCAAACAACTATGGTGAAATGCTGTCAATTCTTAAATATGATTCGGCTTTAATGCTTGCAGCTTTAATTTTGTTTGGCATTGTACTTTTATTCAACTTTTTATCACGAATGGCAATTATAAGCTCAGAAAAAAATCAATAATATGAGACTTAAAAAAACCGAAGAAATTATTTTTAAAGCTCTAATGTTTATATCTGTTGCGTTTATTACTTCTTCGTTATTTTTAATTGTTTTAAGTATTTTTTACAAAGGTCTTCCTTCACTATCCTGGGAAATGGTTTCGCAAACACCTAAAGGTGGATTTTACTTTGGAAAAGAAGGTGGAATTTTAAATGCAATTATTGGTTCACTTTATCTATCAATAGGTGCAGTTATAATTGCAATGCTCGTAGGAATTCCTATTGCACTATTTATGAATGTTTATTTAAGAAAATACAAGCGGTTTGTGAATGGCATAAGGTTTTTTCTTGATATATTATGGGGCATTCCGTCAATTGTTTATGGTGCTTTTGGTTTTACAATAATGGTAATGTTAGGAATTAAAACTTCACTGCTTGCAGGTATTATAACAGTAAGTATTTTTATTTTGCCAATAATGGTAAGGGCTTTAGATGAAATTTTAAAAACTGTACCAAACGGTTTGTTTGAAGCATCACTTTCATTAGGTTCAACAAGAGCACAAACTGCATTCATCGTATTTATTCGTCAAACAGTTCCCGGATTGGTTACTGCAATTTTATTATCATTTGGAAGAGCAATTGGCGATGCTGCATCAGTTTTATTTACAACCGGATATACCGACCATATTCCAACTTCAATAATGCAGCCGACTGCAACACTTCCATTAGCAATATTTTTTCAACTTGGCTCACCAATAGAAGAAGTAAGAAACAGAGCATATTCATCTGCACTTATTTTAACAATTATAATTTTATTGATAAGTGTTATTTCAAGATATATATCGGCAAAGTATAATAAACAAAGAATAAAATTCTGATATGGCTTCAAAAATAGATATTAAAAATCTTAATTTATTTATTGGGAAACAACATATTTTGAAGAATGTTAATGTTCAAATTCCCGAAAATAAAATAACAATTATTTTGGGTCCTTCTGGTTGTGGTAAAACTACATTGCTTAAAAGCATGAATAGATTAACAGACCTATATGAAGACGTTAAAGTTCAAGGTGAAATTATTATTGATAACGAAGATATTCTTCACTCTAACCAGGATGTAACTGCTATCAGAAAAAAAATGGGATTGCTCGCACAACGCCCTTATCCGCTTCCAATGTCTATTTTTAACAATGTTGCTTATGGCTTAAAGATTTCCAACAGAGGCAATAAAAAATCTCTAGCAAAACGAGTTGAACATAATTTAAAACAAGTTAGTTTGTGGGAAGAAGTTAAAGACCGTTTGCATGAGCCTGCTTCGCGATTAAGCATTGGGCAACAACAACGTTTATGCTTAGCAAGAGGGCTTGCAGTTGACCCTGAAATAATTTTAGCTGACGAACCAACTTCTGCTCTCGACCCGATTTCGAGTCAGGTAATTGAAGAAAAATTTGTTGAACTTAAGCGGCAATATACTATAGTAATGGTTACACATATATTAAGACAAGCTAAACGAATTGCTGACTATGTGGTTTTTATGTATTTGGGTGAAGTAGTTGAATGCGGTACAGCTGATGAATTTTTTAATAATCCGAAAGAAGAAAAAACAAAAGCTTATTTAAAAGGAGCGTTTAATTAATCATACCCAATATGCAAATAAAAACATAACGTTTTGTTGATTTCAAAATTTATATATAATTTCGCGTCAATAATAGATAAATGTAATGTAATCACTATGAAATGTAATTTAATATTAATAAATAAAACGAAATATAAAATGAAAAAAATACTTTTTTTTACGATTTTAATTGCTGGATTTGGCATTAATTCTATTGCACAATTTACTTTATCTGGTGAATTCAGACCTCGTGGCGAATTCAGACGTGGTTACAAACAATTAGCAGACGATTCGCTGCGAAAAGACCCTACAATTTTGGTCAGTCAACGTTCACGATTAAACTTTAATTATAAAGCCGTTCAATATAAAATTGGATTTTCGATACAAGATGTTCGGTTTTGGGGCGACCAAATTCCAAAAGAAGATATTGCATCGCTTGCAGTTCAACAGGCATGGTTAGCTTATAAAATTCAAGACAGTTTATGGGTAAAGCTTGGCAAACAAGAACTTGCTTTTGATAATCAACGATTATTTGCAAATAATAATTGGAACCAAAATGGAAATACATACGATGCATTAAGATTAGATTTTAATCAGAAAATAATGAACGTCACATTTGTTTCTGCATACAATCAAAACTCAGATAGGCTTTTTGGGAACGACTATATTAATAAAAACTATAAACTATTAAATGTTTTATGGCTGACAAAAAAAATAAATAAAATTAAATTGCAGCTTACCGGAATAAATGATGGTTATCAAAAAGCAAATACTACTGAAACAATTTATATGAGATATACTTATGGCGGCGGAATTGACGCTTCATTTAGTAAATTTTTAATTCAAGGCAGAGGATATTTACAATCGGGTAAAACAAATACAGGAAAAGATATTGCAGCTAATTACTTTAGTGTTGTTTTGTCTGATACTTTAGGTAAAAGTTTACTTTTAACTGCCGGCTTTGAACAATTTTCCGGAAATGATGCAACAGATACAACTAACACTAAACAACATGCATTTGATGCACTTTATGGTAGCACTCATGCATATCAGGGAAGCTTAGATTATTTTGGCAATCCATTATCAGTTACAAAAGGTTCGGGTTTAAGAGATATTTATTTAAAAACAAATTGGAAATGTTTTAAAAACACAACATTACTTATTGATTATCATGCATTTTTTTTACAAAACAAATATTTAGTAAACAAGAAGGAAGTTGACAAATATTTAGGCTCTGAAATTGATTTAAGTGCAATATTTGCATTATCTAAAGAAGCTAATTTAGAAATTGGGTATTCATATATGTTCCCTACAAGTTCGTTGGTAACATTTGTCGGTGGAAGCAAAGATGTAACAAGTCATTGGGCTTATGTAATGTTTACTTTGAAACCTAAATTTTTATAATACAACAAATAAAATAATGAAAAACAAGGTTGAAAATCAACTGTTTCCAACTACGAAAGTTAAATTATCTTATTTAGTCGAATCTTAAAAACCCTTTTTTGAAATTACAATCTTTTTTTATTTCAATT
>JAVHRE010000113.1:0-1061 GCA_036171495.1 Bacteroidales bacterium | reverse complement strand
ATTGCTATTTCGGCTTGCTCATTGATTGTTTTTTTACTTAATTCGTTGCTATATGCTACAGCAGATAATCGTGGGTAATAATCGGTTGCCATAGCCGAAAAAACTAAACCTACATAAGTTTCAATAATTACAAAACCTGCGGTATAAAGTCCAACTTGTTCAACACCACCCGTATTACTTATAAACACTCTTACAATATACCCAACACCAGTTGCAATAAAACCACTTAGGCTAATCATAAAACCCATTACGAGCATATTTTTACTTTCGGCAATGGTTTGTGTTTTGGTAACTTTAACAGGTTCAAGTTTAATTTTATTAGCAAAATACCACGAAAGCAATAATGCAAATACAGATGAGATTATAATTGTTGGAACAATTGCTTTTATTCCCCATAAATAATATAAAGGAACCGAAATAAGCAAACCTAAAATGCTACCCGATAAATTGGCTTTTGCAAGTTGTTTTAATTTTTGCAAACCTTGCAATACCACTAATTGCCCGGAGCTTAACTGATTTAGAAGTAATGTAACCGATAAATAAATAAAAGCATAAGTGTAATCTTTATTACCAAAGGTAAGTTGGCTTAGCCATGGCGAAAGAGCAATTGTAATAATTGTGCCTAATAAACCAGTGAGCCAAACTAAACGCCTAAGAACAGCAACAATAGTTGCAATGCGTATATTGTTTTTTGTACCATTTGCTTCGGCTACATTTTTAACGGCACTTGTGCCGAGACCAAAATTTGTTAAACCAGCTATTAAGCCAGTTGTAGAAGTAAGCAATCCGGCAATACCCATACCTGCAGGTCCTAATAATACTGCAATAAATTTAGAACGAATTATTGCAATAATAATATTAAAAACCTGCACTCCGCCAAAAAGAGAGGTGGCTTTTACTATTTGCTTGTATGAATTTTGTTGATCGGGCATAATAAATATAACTTTTACCCACCCCTGCCCCGCCAAGGAGGGGAGTGTATAACTGAAATAATAATGTGTTTGTTATGAAAAATACTGCAATAAATTTAGAACGAATTATTGCAATAATAATATTAAATA
>JAVHRE010000112.1:0-1063 GCA_036171495.1 Bacteroidales bacterium | reverse complement strand
CTGTTGCTATGGTTTTTAATTATGGGTAAACTAACGGACAATCAAATTGTTTTATAAATGTAGGATGTCTGGTTCGCACTTACCTCAATTTTATTAATTCTTTTTGTTTTATAACCTACAGAAGAAAATTGCAATTTGTATATGCCGGGTGTGAGATGTTTGAAAGTGAAATCTCCATTATCATCGGTATTAACGCCCTCGAGAATTGTTGAATCCTCCATTAATGCGACTGTCACAAAAGGCATATTCTTGTTTTGTTCATCAGTGAGTGTTCCTTTAATGATACCTGTTTCCTGGGCAATAATTCCGTTTGCTGTAGCAATGCTGAAAAGGACTGCAATTAATTTAAGTGTTTTCATAACGTTCAAGTTTTTGTTTTTGTGATTTATAATTATTTTTTTGATAAGACGTTGAATGAAAAAGAATTCCATAAAAAATTGAATATTTGTTCAAACCCTTATTTACCATTCCTTCCCTATAACGACCGTTTAATAATTTCCCAAAACAAAGAGGAGTTATCAAGGTATAAATTTGTGGAATTCAATTATCGAAAACGTCCCTGTAACAATTGAAAATAAATCTTTATGGCTTTTTCTAAGGATGAATATTTAAAGCAACTAAGTGATTCGGAACTCCTTGCCATATATAAAAAGAATGGCGACAAGCTATTGATAGGCGAGCTTTATAAACGATATACTCATTTGGTTTTAGGTATGTGCCTTCATTATTTTAATGATAAGGATGTTGCGAAAGACGTTGTAGTGCAGATTTTTGAAAAATTATTTGATGAATTAAAAAAACGTGAGGTGGAGAATTTTAAATCATGGCTCAGCTTTGTTGTCCGCAATTTTTGCATTTCGGAACTAAGGAAAATGAAAACTCAACTAAACAGGGATATTCAATACCAGTACGAGGTAAAACAGGAACTAAGACTGATAGATGAAAGTGAGGCTGCCGATCATGAAAAAAAATTAGCTCATTTAGAGCTTGCATTACAAAATTTAAATCCATAGGTATATACGTTTAGAGCGCACATAGAAAAAATAAAATTATCTTTGCTACC
>JAVHRE010000111.1:0-1064 GCA_036171495.1 Bacteroidales bacterium | reverse complement strand
ATTATCTTTACTTCATAAACAAATTGATTTATGAAATACATATTTGGAGCCGACAAAAAAATAAATGCTTGCTCTGTTTATTTTGACTTTTGTTAAGCTTATAAGCTCAAAAATAAGGCATTTTATTTTTCGTTTTATTTTATCAACGTACACTAAAAATTATTTTTTTCTCTCGTTTAATCATCTTACATTTGATTAAAATTTGTAAAAAATGGGTTTTTATACGGACTGACGTTAGGGGCAACCAATAAAAAAGAAAATGACAAATAAATTTGTTTCTTAATAAGGAAACATTTATCTTTGACAAAAATTTGCATGTGAAACCAAAATTTAATGTGTTTTTTTTAGAAGAAGCTAGAGAGTTTATAGATAAACTTGACTCAAAAGCCAGAGATAAAATTATTTATAATATTCATAAGGCTCAAGTATTAAATGACAATGAATTATTTAAAAAGCTCAAAGACGAAATTTGGGAATTTAGAACTTTTTACAATAAAAAAAAGTATAGACTCCTAGCTTTTTGGGACAAATTAAATAAAGTTGAATCTCTTGTAATTTCTACTCATGGTTTTATTAAGAAAACTGACAAAACACCACATACAGAACTTGACAAAGCAGAAAATATTCGCAAAAAATATTTTGAACAAAAAAATAAAGTAAAATGAAAAATACAGATAAAATGAAAACATATTCGTTAGACGAAATTACCGACAAGTACATCGGTAAAAAAGGAACTAAAAAACGTGACTCTTTCGAGTATGAATTAAGACTTGACCTTTTAGGTGAGGCTATTAAACAAGCTAGAAAAGAACGTCACTTAACACAAGATCAATTGGGAAAACTTGTTGGTGTTCAAAAATCACAAATTTCTAAAATTGAAAACAGTTTGACTGACGCTAGGTTTGAAACAATTATTAAAGTTTTTAAAGCATTAAATGCAAAAATCAACTTTAATATTGAATTACTAAACCAGAGTGTTCGTCTTGCTTGACAAAAAAAATTGGCAGCCCCTAATCGAGTAGCCCGCCGACAGGCGAAAATACCTGTCGGAGAGGCTCTCACAC
>JAVHRE010000110.1:0-5247 GCA_036171495.1 Bacteroidales bacterium | reverse complement strand
CCTATTTAGACGAATGTTTAAAAGCCGGGCAACCTGTTGGCTGTCAGGTGGGTGTTTATTTCCTAACATATTTCCCAAAAGAATATCGTTTTCACTTTAATGCGCACAACATAATTGTTTTTGGTAAAGAAGGTGACAATTATTTAATCAGCGACCCTGTAATGGAGCAACCTACAACTTTATCTACTTATGAATTACAAAGGGTACGTTTTGCAAAAGGAGCGCTTGCACCTAAAGGACAGCTTTATTTTCCAAAGATAAGAACAGAAGTAACTGACGACCAAATAAGATTTGCAATAACAAAGGGGATTAAACGAAATGTGCGTGACATGTTACACATTCCCGGAAGAATAGTTGGGGTTAGCGGCATAAAATATACTGCAAAAAGAATTGTAAAATGGCGAGAAAAATTAGGAGTTAAAACAGCAGGTTTATATTTAGCCCAGCTTGTTAGAATGCAAGAAGAAATTGGAACCGGTGGTGGTGGTTTTCGATTTATTTATGCAGCATTTTTACAACAAGCTTATCAATATCATCAAAAAGAAGAACTTTTAAAAATTTCGGAACAATTTACAAAAGCAGGAGATTTATGGCGTTCGGCAGCTATTCAGGCAGCTGGAATTTTTAAAGGTCGTATTACTTCGCAAAAAGATTTTAGCGATATGGGTAATTATTTGTTAGAAGTTGCTGAAGTTGAGAAAAATGCTTTTAAAGCGTTATCTAAAATTAATTGAAAAAAGTGAAATGCTTGCATTAGAAATTAATAATCTGAATTATAAATATAAAGGACAATCAAATTTATGTCTTTCAAATATTAATTTAACAATAAATGAAGGCGAAAGATTTGGATTATTTGGACCTAATGGTGCCGGAAAAACAACATTAATTTATTTGATGACCGGTTTATTGCAACCTCAATCGGGCGAATCGAAAGTTTTTGGTAGAATAATAAAACAAAGAAACGGGGTAAAAAGGTTATTTGGTTTTGTTCCTCAAGATTTTGCTTTTTACGAAGAATTATCTATTGTAAATAATTTAGAGTTTTTTGGAGCTTGGTCGGGTTTAAACAAAAAAGAAATTAAAATTAGGACCGACGAACTTCTTATTATGCTTGGTTTAACAGAACATAGAAAAATTGCAGTTAAAAAATTTTCGGGCGGAATGAAACGAAGGGTAAATCTTGCAATAGGCGTAATTCATAAACCTCGTATATTATTTCTTGATGAACCAACCGTTGGAGTTGATGTACAAACCCGTCATGCTATAATTAGTTATTTAAAACAGTTGAATTCTGAGGGTACAACTTTAATTTATACTTCTCACCTATTAAACGAAGCCGAAGATTTATGTAACAGAATTGCACTTATTGATGAAGGTAAAATTATTGCAAACAACAGTCTCGATATTCTTATTAATCAACATAATGTTACAGGACTTGAAGGGTTGTTTTTAAAATTAACAGGAAAGGCATACAGAGACTAATGTTTAAATTCTGGGCTTCCATATTAAAAGAATTTCGTTTAATTATCCGCGACAGAGTTGGTATATCGTTAATGTTTATTATGCCAATAGTTTTGGTCGTTGTTATTACAAGTATACAAAATAATACATTTGAGTTGCTTAACGATAAAACAATCACACTTGTTTTATGTAATAGAGATAATGGAGAAACTTCAAACGAAATAGTTACCTCTTTACAAAAAACAAAAATGTTTAAAATCATCAATATTGATAACAAAATTGATGAAAGCAAAATAAATACCGAAATGCAGAAATATGATGCATTAGTTGCATTAATAATTCCTTACAATTATTCTATCGAGCTTAATCAAAAGATTAAGAATTCCACAGAAATAGCATTATCAGAATTTGGACTAAAAACTGACTCTACAATAACAAATGAAAATTATTCCGGCGATTCGCTTGAGATAATCTTTAATCCTGTTTTACAGGAAAACTATCGTTATTCGATAAAAAGTGCGCTACAAAGCATGTTACTTTTTACAGAAAATAGGTTAATGGTTAGTTCTTTGTTCTTTTCAATAAATGGCAAAGAAATGCCTGCAAAATTTGAAAACAACATGATGCAAAAAGGTTCATCAATAAAAGAAAAAGTAACCGCTTATAATGGAAGTAATTCCATTCCAAATGCAACTCAGCATAACATTCCGGCATGGACAGTTTTTGCTATGTTTTTTATGGTGATATCATTAGGAGGAAATATTGTAAAAGAAAAATTAAGTGGAAGTTTTATTCGTCTAAAAGTTTTACCAACAAGTTATTTAGCAAGTTTAATTTCAAAACAAATAATTTATTTGTTAGTTGTTTTAGTTTTGGTAATGATAATTTTTTCAATTGGTGTATGGGTATTCCCCTTAATAAATCTACCTTCTTTAAATATGCCTTCAAATTTATTTGGAGTTTTTCTGGTTTCAACAATTTGTGGAATAACTGCAATAAGTTATGCTTTATGTATCGGAGTTTTTGCCGAAACACAAGAACAATCAAGTGGATTTGGTGCGGTTTCAATAGTAATATTAGCTGCCATTGGTGGAGTATTTGTACCATCTTTCGCAATGCCACACTCATTCCAGTTTATAATAAAATGCTCTCCTTTTTACTGGAGTTTGCAATCATACTATGCATTATTTTTGGAAAGCAAGAAACTAAATGATATAATAATAAATATTCTACCTTTGCTTACTAGTATTGTAGTTTTTCAAATTATAGCATTTATTGGCTTAAAAAGAAAGAATTTAATATAATGGGAAATGAAGAATTAAAACTTCAGCTAAAAGAACATATCATCAAATACTTGAACTTGTTAGAAATGACTCCCGATGACATTAAAGACGACCAACCATTGTTTGGCGAAGGTTTGGGGTTAGATTCAATAGATTCGTTAGAGTTAATTGTTTTATTAGAAAGAGAATACGGGATAAAAATTCAAGACCCAAAAGAAGGCAGAAAGGTGTTAGTTGATATTAACATCATGCTCAATTATATTCAGGAACACCGAACAAAATAAATTTATGAACCGAATTGTTGTTACTGGTTTAGGTGCAATTAGTTCGCTTGGAAAAACAGCAGTCGAAAATCGATCTTCACTTCTAAATTCAAAATGCGGTTTATCATCTTTAGAAATTTTTAAAACAAACTATTCCGATTTATTTAAGTTCGGTGAAATTAAAATTGAAAATAACAAATTAAAAGATATTCTTAATGTAAATGATAATGGTGTAACCCGTACATCACTTTTGGCATTATATGCACTAAAAGAAGCTATTAATGATAGTGGTTTAAGCGTTAATGAAATATCTTCATACGATACTGCCCTGATTATTGGCAATACTGTTGGTGGAATATGCTTAACCGATGAATTATATAAAGATGCAAACAGCGAAACAGAAGGGTCGCCTTATGTTGCATCTTACGATTGCGGTTCGGTAACTTTATTTTTGCAAAAACAATATGAAATAAAAGGAATTTGTAATACCATAAATACAGCTTGCTCATCGTCAGCTAATGCAATAATTTATGGTGCTCGATTAATAAAAAACGGACTTGCAAAACGTGCTATTGTTGGTGGTGTTGATAGTTTGGCAAAGTTTACAATAAACGGATTTAATTCGTTAGGAATTTTAGCTCCACAAAATTGTAAACCTTTTGATAAAAATCGCGAGGGATTAAATTTAGGCGAGGGAGCCGGTTTTATTATTTTGGAAAAAGAACAGGATGTTGAAAATAAAAAAATATATGCTTCACTTTCCGGATATTACAATTCAAATGATGCCTTTCATGCTTCTGCATTATCTGCTCATGGCGAAGGTCCTTATTTAGCAATGCTTGGAGCATTGAAAGTCGCCAATTTATTACCTCAACAAATAGGGTATATAAATTGTCATGGTACCGGAACCGAAAATAATGATGAAGTTGAAAGCAAGGCAATGTTAAGAGTATTTGAAAACGTACCACCTTTTGCTTCAACAAAATCAAAAATAGGACATACTTTGGGAGCTTCGGCAGCAATTGAAGCTGTGTTTAGTATTTTAGCACTTTATAATCAGGAAATATATCCAAGCTTAAATTTTAACACCCCAATTGAAAGCACAAAGCTGATTCCAAATCTCGAATATCAAAATAAATCCTTTGAACATGTTTTAACAAACTCATTTGGATTTGGTGGAAATTGTAGTTCATTAATATTTTCAAAACTATAGAAATGTACATTCATCAAACAACCTGCATATCGCCCCAGCAAACTTTTTCAGAAGTTAATTTAGACAATTTGAATTTATCGGTAAATAATATTCTTAATGTTATTGAACCCAAATATGAAGATATTCCTTTAAATATTCTTCGCAGAATGGGGAAGGCTGTTAGAATGGGCATTGGTGCTGCTTTACCAATTTATAAAGCTTCAGGTAAAATTGATGGAATAATTATAGGTACGGCAAATGGCGGAATGGAAGATTGCATAAAATTTCTTAATCAAATTAAAACTTTTGAAGAAGGAAAACTTACACCTACTAATTTTGTTCAGGGAACTCCAAACGCTATTGCTTCGCAATTAGGACTAATTACTAAAAACACCGGTTATAACATTACGCATGTGCATCGTGGGCTTGCTTTTGAAAATGCTTTAATTGATGCACAAATGTATCTTTCCGAAAATCCGGATAGTAATTTGCTCGTTGGTGGTATTGATGAAATTTCAAGCTATAACTATAATATAGAAAAATTGGGAGGTTGGTATAAAAACGAGAAAATAGAAAACTCCGAATTGTATAATAGCAAAACAAAAGGAACAATTGCAGGCGAAGGAACAGCAATGTTTCTAATTAATAATAATTTAAAAAACGCAATAGCAAAATTGGTAGCAATTAAAACTTTACATACTGTTAATGAAAATGAAGTTGCACAACAATTGAGTTTATTTATTAATCAACATATTGATCCTAAAGAAGAAATTGATTTATTAATAACCGGTGAAAATGGCGATAACAGACTACAAAAAGATTATAATGCTTGCGAAAATATTTTAAATAAAGATGTTGCAATAGCACGTTTTAAACATTTTTGTGGAGAATTCCCAACTGCTTCGGCTATTTCGCTTTGGCTTGCTTGTGAATTTATTAAAAAACAAAACATTCCTGCACATTTTATTAAACGCAATTCAAACAAAACAAATTTCAAAAATATATTAATTTACAATAATTATAAGGGGGAGCAACATAGTTTTATGTT
>JAVHRE010000109.1:0-1073 GCA_036171495.1 Bacteroidales bacterium | reverse complement strand
TTATAGCGAGGAACAATCAATAATTGCAATCGAAACTTTTATTAAACAATTATTATCTCGAAAACACAAATAATTTATTGTCATTCTGAGTGATTAGCGAAGAATCTATTTTAAAAACTATTTTAATGAATGAAATAAACAATGAACTTTTTTGAACAATAAACTTTTTGAACTTTTTTAAACAATGTACAAAATCGGAATAGACCTTGGCTCTTCATACACTAAAGGTGTTTTAGTTGCTCATAACAACAAAATTATTGATTATCAATTAACTAAAACAGGTTTCGACTTTAACAAAGCTGCACAAAAAATTATTACTCAATTTTCATTAAATAACGAAATTAAATATCCTGTTTATACTTGTGGATATGGTCGCGATGATATAAAAATTCCTTATGTTTCAAATTCAGAAATTATTGCACTCTCTAAAGCTGTTTTTGAAATTTACAAAAGGAAATGCTCGATTATTGATATTGGAGGTCAGGACACTAAGTATATAACAATTAACAACTTAGGACAAGTTGATAAATTTAAAATGAATCGTAAATGCGCAGCTGGCACTGGTTCATTTATCGAAGAATTAGCATTTAGGCTAGATATTTCTCCATCAGAATTTTCTAATTATGCAGCGCAAGCCACTGAAGTAGTTAAAATTAATAGCTATTGTACCGTTTTTGCCATATCCGAAATTATTGGAATGATAAAAAAAGGAGTAACTTTACCAAATATTATTTTAGGAATTTATAATTCTGTAATTGCTCGTAGCATTGAATTGTCGCCAGTAGAAGATTTCCTTGTTTTAACAGGTGGAATACCCGATAATCATCCAGTAATGTTAGATTTATTTAAAAAGAAATTTGTAAATTGCGAAAGTCCCGATAAATCACAATTTTTAGCAGCATGGGGATGTGTACTATTAAATAATTAAAAAAAAACGGAGAACTAACATTAAACAATGAAAATAGATTAGTGAAAAAGTAATCAGTAATAAGTGAAAAAACAGAAATAAATAGAAATAAATTGTAAAAACAGAAAAACAATAGTTACTCAATAGTCATTCAACTGTATGACAA
>JAVHRE010000108.1:0-1074 GCA_036171495.1 Bacteroidales bacterium | reverse complement strand
TCGCTTGTCCTACAGGAGCAAGAATGTGTGGCGATTTACATGATAAAAATAGTTCTATTTCAAAATTTATTAAAGAAAATAATTGTGTTATATTAAAGCCACAGATGAATACAGGGGCAAAATTATATTACAATGCATTAAGTCAGGAGGTACATTAAAAAAAATAATTATTAATGATTAATTATTAACGATTAATCATTTACCATTAAACATTAAACATTAATCATTAAATATTAAAATGGATAACTTTAAATCTCTATATGAAGCTTTAGCCCATTTAGATGGCTATATTTACCCTAATGAAATTGTTCTTAATTGGGATTTGCTTATTGTAATGTACCCATATATTACCGGACTTGTAGCCGGTGCATTTATTTTGGCATCTTTAAATAGAGTTTTTAATATAAAAGCATTGCAACCAACTTATGTTATTTCTTTACTTACTGCTTTATCTTTTATGTTAGTTGCTACTATGCCTTTAATTAGCCATTTAGGAAAACCACAACGATTCTACGAAATGTTGATTACTCCACATTTAACTTCTGCAATGGCTATTTTCGGGTTTGTTTACTTATGGTATTTGATGGTTGTACTATTGTTAGAAATATGGTTCGATTACAGATACGATATGGTTTTATGGTCGCAGCAGAAGAAAGGTTTTATGAGATTTGTATATAAAGCACTTACACTATGGGTTAGTGATACATCCCCACAGTCAAGAAAAACTGATGATAAACTCGGTTACTTTGTTACAGTAATTGGGATTCCTTCTGCATTTTTGCTTCATGGGTATGTCGGTTTTATTTTCGGTTCTATTAAAGCAAATCCATGGTGGTCAACCGTTATGATGCCGGTCATTTTCCTGTTTTCTGCTATGGTTTCAGGAATTGCTTTGGTTATGTTTATTTATATGGTAATAAATTATATAAGACGTCAGAAAAACGATATTTTATGCCTCGATACTATTGCGAAATTTTTGCTATATATATTAATTATTGATTTTGCACTCGAAAGTTTAGACCAAATACATAGAATTTATGTAGCCGATGAATCTTTTGATATTTTAAAATTACT
>JAVHRE010000107.1:0-5289 GCA_036171495.1 Bacteroidales bacterium | reverse complement strand
AAAAGATGTTTCGCTAATCACTCAACATGACAACAAGGTATTTCTATTTATTTCTTTTTCCCTTCCCATACCCTGTCCCTAAAGGGCAATACCCCACAATTAATTTCTACTTGTTTCTGTTTTTTATTTCTATTTATTTCAACTTATTTCTATTTTTTTTACTTCATTATTCGGTGTTTTTTAACTAGTGACTTTAAACTAAAAACCAGTAACTATAATTAAATTCCATTTTCTCTCAACTTTTCGGCATTTTCAGCCATTTGTAACTTGCTTATTAACTCATTAATATCACCATTAATTACGGCATCTAAATTATATAAAGTAAAATTAATTCGATGGTCGGTAACTCTGTTTTGAGGCCAGTTATAAGTTCTGATTTTTGCAGAACGGTCGCCTGTAGAAACCATAGTTTTTCGTTTCGCAGCAATTTTATCCATATGTTTCTGATATTCCATGTTATAAATTCTGGTTCGTAATTCGTTCATTGCTTTCTCGTTGTTTTTAATTTGCGATTTTTCATCTTGGCAGCTAACAACAATTCCTGTGGGAATATGAGTAAGACGAACTGCCGAATATGTAGTATTAACAGATTGACCGCCAGGTCCGCTTGAGCAAAACGTTTCCTTTTTAATATCATTTTGATTTACAACTACATCAAATTCTTCGGCTTCGGGTAATACTGCAATTGTAGCAGCCGAAGTATGTATTCTGCCCTGTGCTTCGGTTTGCGGAACTCGTTGAACACGATGAACGCCCGACTCGTATTTTAAAATTCCATAAACTCCAATGCCCGAAACTTTGCAAATTATTTCTTTATAACCACCAACGGTGCCTTCAGAGAAACTCGTTATTTCAACTTTCCACTTCTTGGTTTCGCAATATTTGTTATACATACGAAATAAATCGCCAGCAAAAATTGAAGCTTCATCGCCACCGGTACCCGCTCTTATTTCTAAAATCGCGTTTTTATCATCTTCAGGGTCTTTGGGTAACATCAAAAATTTAATTTCTTCTTCGATGTTATTAATCTTTTGAGTAAGCTCATCTATTTCGAGCTTAGCCATTTCACGCATTTCTTCATCTTTTTCGCTTGTGAGAATATCTTTTGCGTTTTGAATATTGCTTATTGCATCTTTATATATTTTATAAGTTTTTATTAATGGCTCAAGATTACTATATTCTTTGCTTAACGAAACAAATCTTTTCATATCCGAAATAACGTTGGGATTGGTAAGCTGTTCGCCAATTTCGTTAAATTTTATATTAATAGATTCTAATTTTTCGAGAATCACATTTTCGCTCATTACAAAATATTTTAATTATTGATAAATAAATTTGTTGGTTTTTGTTTCAATTGTCAGTTTATTTGCAGTATGTTTTTCGCAATAGCCAATAATTTGGGCATCAATTCCAAACGATTTTGAAATTTTAATAATTTGAGCGGCAAATTTTGGTCCTATGTATATTTCTAAACGATGTCCCATATTAAAAACTTTATACATTTCGCTTAATGTAGTTCCAGATTCTTGTTGAATAATTGAGAATATGGTTGGTATAGGGAATAAATTATTTTTAACAACGTGTATGTTCTCTATAAAATTCAAAACTTTTGTTTGTGCTCCGCCAGTGCAATGAACAATTCCGTGTATGTTTTGTTTTTGCGATTCAAATATTTTTTTAATAACAGGTGCATAAGTGCGAGTAGGCGACAGAACCATTTTGCCGGCATTTAAAGGATAATTTTCAATAGTATCAGTTAACTTATATTTCCCAGAATAAACTAAATCTTTTGAGATGTTTTTATTATAACTTTCGGGGTATTTTGTTGATAGATATTTTGCGAAAATATCGTGTCGAGCAGATGTTAATCCATTGCTTCCAATGCCGCTATTAAATTCTTTTTCGTAATTTGATTTTCCGAAAGATGATAAGCCAACAATAACATCGCCATCGGTAATGTTGTGATTAGAAATAACTTCCGAACGTTTCATTCTACAAACAACTGTAGAATCTACAATTAAAGTTCTAACAAGGTCGCCTACGTCGGCTGTTTCGCCACCAGCAGAATATGAACTAATTCCTAAATTTCTCAAATCTTCTAGAACTTCTTCAAAGCCGTTGATTATAGCCGAAATAATTTCACCGGGAATATTGTTTTTATTTCGTCCAATTGTTGATGACACAATAAAAGGACCCGTAGAACCAATGCATAATAAGTCATCAATATTCATTATTATAGCATCTTGGGCAATACCTTTCCAAACCGATAAATCGCTGGTTTCTTTCCAATAAACATAAGCTAAAGATGATTTCGTTCCTGCACCATCGGCGTGCATTGCAATACAATATTCGGGATTATTTGTTATATAATCGGGCAGTATTTTGCAAAATGCTTTAGGAAAAAGTCCTTTGTCAAGATTTTTAATTGCATTATGAACGTCTTCTTTTTTTGCCGAAACGCCTCTTTCGCTGTATCTTTCGTTTGTGTTCATTTAATATGTAAAAAAAGCGTTCCAGTATTTACCGGAACGCTTAATGTTTATGAGATTAAGTTATTGATTATCGTTTTCAGGAGGAGTGTTATTTTCGGGATTTGGGTTTGGTAAATTTGTAGGCGTATTAATATTTTGTTTTTTAGAAACATAATCTTCACGTAAAACCCTAAATTCAGTACGACGGTTTGTTTGATTAGCAACTTCCTGCTCTTCAACAGTAGATAGAGTTTTAATAAATTTTTCGGTAAGAATAGTACCTTCTTGTAAGAAGCCTGAATAACGTTCAGCCAATTTTTTATCAACTTTTTTAGGAGTTGTTTCGCCATATCCTTTTGCAACTAAACGGTCGGGCTCAATGCCTTTTTCAATCAAATAATTAACAACTGATTGTGCCCGTTTTTGAGATAAGTCGAGGTTATATTTATCATCTGACCTAAAGTCGGTGTGAGAACCTAATTCGATAACAATATTGGGGTTATTATTTAATGTTTTTACTAAATCATCGAGCGAAACCATTGATTCGGGACGTAAATCCCATTTTCCTAAATCGTATTCAATATTTGGCAATTCAATTGTACCTTTAATTGCATCAATACAAATATCAAGTTTGAAGCCCTTATTTTCTTCAAATCCCTTAGTTGATTCACCGCCGTTACCATTTAAGAAATTTTCTTTAGAAACTAAAATCTGATAGTCGGTATTTGGATTTAATTTGAACTTGTAAGAGCCATCGGCTTCGCTAAGCCCATCAGCAGAAGTTCCATCGCTACCCTTTAATGTTATTTTTGCATTAGCAACAATTTCGTCGCTTTTGCAATCTTTTACAATACCAGAAATAATAAATTCTAATCCCGGTAAATAGAATTGATAAATATCATCGCCACCTTTTCCACCTTTACGGTTTGAGCTAAAAAATCCACTTTCAGTTTCGCCTTCGAATATAATTCCAAAATCGTCGGCGTTAGAATTTATAGGGTATTTTAAGTTTGTTACCTTATATTTTCCGGTTTTTGCATCGGGTTTAGCTTCAAAAATATCTAAACCACCCATGCCTATGTGATAATCGCTTGAAAAATACAAATTACCGTTATTCCTAATGAAAGGGAACATTTCATTTCCGGGAGTATTAATTTCGGGTCCTAAATTAATTGGAGCACCATTCCAGGGTCCATTTTTTTTATCACGTTTTATCATCCAAATATCACGAAAGCCATAACCGCCCGGAAGATTTGCTGAAAAGTACAATACCATTTCATCTTCTGAAACAGAAGGGTGTCCAATAGATGTACTATCAACGGCACCATTAATAATTACTTCAGTTGCATCGCCCCATGCAACTCCCTTGCGGGCAGCAGTATAAATTTTACAACCTAAAATATACTTTTTATCTACTCTACAACGGGTAAAATATAATGTATTTCCTTTTAAATTAAGTGATGAAGCTCCTTCGTCGTCGGGTGTATTTATAGTTGTTCCTTCAATAGGTTTTGGTTCGCTCCATTTGTCTTTTCTATCTTTATTTGTTTCCCATAAATCGAAAAAACCAGCTCCGGTAACAGCATGAATCTGGTCGCCTGCGGAACCTGCTCTGTTAGAAGTAAAATAAAGCACTTTATAATCTTTTTTAGCATAAACAGGGCTAAAATCTTGGTCTTTTGAATTGAAAAAAGCCATGTTTTCAACAACGTATCGTGTTGGTTTTGCTTTCCATTTAGAAGCAAGTTCACACGATTTAACTCCAATCTCTGCACGTTTGTCGCCAGGAACAAGTTTGCCGAAATTGTTATATTCTACAATTGCTTCTTCAAAAGAGCCATTCATTTTTAATGCGTCGGCATAATAAAGCACCTCCAACGGGTCGGGATATTTCACTTTAATAGCTTTTTCGAACCACAATTCTGCTTCTTTAGATTCGTGTAATTCACGATAACATAGCCCTATTTTAAAAACAAGTTCTGTCTTTTTTACAGGGTCGTTAAATTTGGAATAAGCGACTTTAAAGTGTTCTATTGCAGTCCAATATTCTTCAAATTGAAAAGCCTCTTCACCTTTTTGATAATCTTTTGCTTGTCCAAAAGCAAATGAGATGCTAAAAAGTAAAAAAATTAAAATAAAAGATTTTAGAAAATTCATATTGCAAAACTGATTATTGTTGTTGGCGGTAAAAATAAGTATTTTTAATTAAAATAAAAAAAAAGCTGCCATAAAAAAATTGGCAGCTTTTATAAATGGGTTATTTTCAGTTATTTTTCAACATATTAGGTTATCTATAAATTTAAAATAATTTTCTAACACTTAATCTAACTCCGTAATTATTAGAATTTTGGTTTAGTTTATATTCTTGATTATACATTCCTAAAATTGATTTTCGGTAAAACGGTTCAATACTTATAATTAATGTTTCGTTTAAATAATAATTAATTTCTAAACCAATACCTGCCGAAAGCATAAATTTTTTAATTGTGTTTTTTGAGTAGGGTTCAATTGCCGGATAACTTGCAACATTCATTTGTGAGCCATTAACTTTAACAAAGTATCCGGGGGTAACTGTTGCCAAAACTGTAAAACCAAAACGACCAAAAGGAAATGTATATCCAACTGATAACGGAATTTGCAAGTAAGAAATATTATTATAAAGAACAGTTTTAGGAACTGTATCGTACTTTGTTATATTAACGGTATCTAAAACATCAACAGGACGATTATGTGTATTCCATGCCTGCGTGGAATCGGTTGCATAAATATGGTCGGTTTGCGTGTATGTATAATGAAAATAACTTGTAGAATCAATATC
>JAVHRE010000106.1:0-5311 GCA_036171495.1 Bacteroidales bacterium | reverse complement strand
GGGCATGCCCCCTTGTCAAATCCCTTCGGGATTAATACCGATGCGTAACATCAGTAATTAATTTATTTTTATTGTGCGAATTTCAGAAAAATTCATGTAATTTTAGCAAACATTTGAAAATATGAAGTTAGTAATAATTAATGGACCAAATTTGAATTTACTTGGTAAACGCGAACCAGAAATTTATGGTAAAAAATCTTTTGAAGAATTTTTAAGTGATATCAGAAAGCAATTTACTCAAATTGAAATAGAATATTATCAGAGTAATGTTGAAGGAGAAATTATTAACAAATTACAGGAAAAAGGATTTAGTTGCGATGGAATAATTTTAAATGCAGGAGGTTACTCGCATACTTCTGTTGCAATTGCCGATGCGGTTGCTGCTGTGCCATGTAAAGTTGTTGAGGTTCATTTGTCAAATATTTTTGCCCGCGAAGATTATCGTCGCGACTCAATAGTTGGAAGTAAATGTATTGGCTCTATAAGTGGTTTTGGATTAAATTCTTATTTGTTAGCAATAAAAGCTTTAATCGAAATTAAAAAAAGTTTAATTTAAGAATTTGAAAATTATTTTTAATTTTATACAAAATTTACAACTATGGCAAATCATAAAAAATCAAAAAAAGAAAAACCTCTAAAGCAGGGTAAACGCACAAAAGAAGGCGATATAACTGTAAAAACAAAAGAAAAAATTAAAAGAAAAGATTTTGAAGAAATTCTCGAAACTCTTGATGTTGAACTTGTTAAATTGCAAGAATGGGTTAAGCAAAAAAAACTTAAAGTTGTTGTAATATTTGAAGGACGTGATGCTGCAGGAAAAGGCGGAGTGATAAAAACCATTTCGCAATGTTTAAATCCACGTGTTTGTCGTGTTGTAGCACTTGGTATTCCAACCGAAAAAGAAAAAACTCAATGGTATTTTCAGCGGTATGTGTCGCATCTTCCTGCTGGCGGAGAGATGGTTTTATTCGATAGAAGCTGGTACAATAGGGCAGGTGTTGAGCATGTTATGGGATATTGCACAAAAGAAGAATATGAAGACTTTTTACGTTCATGTCCCGAGTTTGAAAGAATGTTAATTCGTTCGGGAATTATTTTGATAAAATATTGGTTTTCTGTCAGCAATAAAGAGCAGGAAACACGGTTTCAGGAAAGAATTCAAAATCCAATTAAGCGATGGAAAATTAGTCCGATGGATGTTGAGTCACGTAGCAAATGGGTAGAATATTCGCATGCAAAAGATAATATGTTTGCATATACCGACAATAAGCAGTCGCCATGGTATGTAGTTGAAGCAGATGATAAACGACGTGCAAGATTAAATTGCATTAGTCATTTGTTATCACTTATACCATATAAAGATTTAACTCCAAAACCATTTAAACTTCCCGAAAGAAAATCGGACGAGCACTATGTAAGACCACCAAAACAGGAACAAACATTTGTGCCACAGGAGTATTAAATAGTGTTTGCAAGAAAACGATAAGTTGTGTTAAAAAGAACCCCAACTTTAATTATTTTCTTTTGTTTTTTCTTTAGGGTAACGACTTTTTGACCACTTAAAATTGTCTTCACTATCTTCAAGATAGAGTTTGTATGCAGACGAAAGTTTCTTTAACGATTCAACATTAGACATCTTTCCAATTAAATTTTAATAATTTTAAATTTATTTATATTTTTGTAGAATAAATAATTAAAAACATTGATTTTATGAAAACATTATTTTCTTTTTTAGTGTTATTTGTTTTTATAGCAATAACAGCTAATACAGCTTCTGCTCAAAAGGTGTATTCCACTCAATATAGCAGTGATGCTCAAGTAAAGGTTTTTGTTACACAATATAGCAGCGATGCCGATTTAATAGTTTACAAATGCCAATATTCGAGCGACGCATCAGGAAACGATGGCAAATGGTACTTTACTGAATACAGTAGCGATGCTCAAAAGAAAATTTTCTTTACTGAATATAGCAGTGATGCCGATTTAAAAATATTTTTTACCGAGTATAGTAGTGATGCCGGCTGGAAAAATCAATCAAAAAAACAATTGATGTATTAATTTTTAATTGCCATAAAAACCGTGCCACACAGTTTGATGGGATATACTATGGCATAGTGGTAGTTAAAAGGTAAAACTCGAATTATTCCCGTTTGAAGTATATCTATTATTTGATATTCAATTGAGAAAAGAATTTATAAACTAATGACAAACTATAAACAGCTTATGCGTTTGCCATTTATGGCGATATTAACCTACTTTTTGCTGAGTTGTTTTTCTATTTCGGCTCAGCAAAATAATTTCAAAATGTTTTCTATTGAGGATGGACTTCCGCAATCCGAAGTCCGTTCTATTCTCGAAGATTCACGCGGTTATCTTTGGGTGGGAACTAATTCGGGAGGTGTTGCCCGATTTGATGGAATTCATTTCACAGTTTATAATAAAAAAAACGGTCTTTGTGGAAATACTATTTATAGCATAATTGAAGACAAAAAAGGTAAATTGTGGTTTGGTACCGACGAAGGAATTTCGGTTTATGATGGATTTAAAATCAGAAACTATTCTGTTAAAAATGGACTTTCCGACAATAGCATTTATAAAATTACGGAGGACTCCAAAGGGAATATTTGGGTAGCGACAATGGTTGGTGTCAATATTATTAATATTAAACCCAACGATTCTCTTAATGTTATTCAGTTGAAAAAAGAGAATGGGCTTTCGGGAAATAATGTTTTTGACTGCATCGAAGATAGATATGGCAGAATGTGGTTAGCTACTTACGAAGGAATTAGCGTTATTACCCTTTCACCAAATCGCAAAATCAGTATTAAAATTATTCCTAAAAATAAATTACCTTCCATCAATTTATTGTCGTTAGGAAAAGACAAGGAAGGAAATATATGGGCTGGTTCAGCAAACACAGGTGCTTTCCTGATAACTTTTTCTGACACTTCAAATTTCGCTGTAACAAAGAAACTTGACCTCTCATCCGGTCAAACCGAAAACAGGATATGGAAAATTTATGCTGACGAAAAAAAGCGTGTCTGGTTTGCTACAGATAAAGCCGGGGTTGTTAGATTAAACGAAAATGGAAGTTTTACTTTTTTTACCGATAAGCAGGGATACCCAAACAATCAGGTTCTTACAGTTTACGAAGATTCCGACAATAATTTTTGGTTTGGAACAATGGGAAGTGGACTTTGCAAATACTATGGCGATTATTTTGCTCATTATACTGCTAAAGAAATTTCAACTGAAAAAGTTTTAGCAATAGCTCAGTCAAAAAACGGGACCTATTGGATTGGAACTGGAGGGAAAGGACTTGTTAAACTGAATTTTGATAAAAACAATAACCCCATTATTAAAATATTTAACGAAAAAGATGGACTTTCCGACCTTACTATTAATTCAATAGCAATTGATAAAAATGACGTTTTATGGCTTGCAACAACAAGCGGATTGTTCAGTTACAATCATCATGTTTTTACTAACTACACAATAGATGACGGACTAATTGACAATAGTGTAAATTGCGTTTTTATTGATTCACGAAACAGATTATGGTGTGGAACAATGGGTGGGCTAAGTATATTTAATGGAAATAGTTTTTTTAATATTGATAAAGAAAATTATAAGTTAATAAACAATGAGGTACAAACCATAACAGAAGACAAACAGGGAACTATTTGGATTGGGACTTTAGGCGGAATAGCGCGTTTTAAAAACAACGAAATGACCGATTTTGATGAAAAAGAAGGTCTGCTTGATAAAAAAATCAAATGCATTGTATGCGACCCCACCGGTAATGTATGGATTGGCTCATTTGGAGTCGGCGTTTATTTATATGACAAGAAAAAAGAGGGGCAAAAAAAAATCATTTTAAAAGCCGATGAAAATCTTTTAACCACAGGAAATATTTATTCGCTAATTTTTTCTAACGATACGACTCTCATTATTGGTACAAACAATGGCTTTAAAATGATAACCATGGATCGTTCATATAAATTTAAACGAATTCTTAATTTCGATATTTCGAATGGATTTATGGGTATTGAGAATAATTTAAATGCCATTTTAAAAGACAATCAGGGTAATATTTGGTTTGGAACTGCTAAAGGCTTAACCCGATTTTCTCCTTCACTATATCATACTAAAAACGTAGCACCAAAAACCCATATTGTTGAACTTATTTTATTAAATGACACATCATACTTAAAGAAAAGATTAGATTCTATTACACGGTGGTCAAATATTCCGATCAACCTGATTCTTTCTTATAAAGAAAATCAATTGACTTTTAAATTCGAAGGTATCTCATTAAAAAATCCTCTGAAAATAAGTTACCAGTATATGTTAGAAGGAGGCGACGAAAACCAGGAAAAATGGTCACCTCCTATGCAGTACAATGAAGTAAGGTATTCTGGACTCTTACCTGGTAAATTTACCTTTAAAGTTAAAGCAGCAAACGAATACGGAACATGGAATAGTGAACCACAAACTTTTCATTTTATCATTAACCCCCCGTTTTATCGCACATGGTGGTTTTATACATTGTGCATTGTTTTTATTGTTTCGGTTATCATTTTATACATTAAATGGCGTGAAGCAAAACTAAAACACGACAAAGCAGTGTTAGAACAAATTGTAAAAGATAGAA
Source organism: Bacteroidales bacterium (assembly GCA_036171495.1). Classification (GTDB taxonomy): domain Bacteria; phylum Bacteroidota; class Bacteroidia; order Bacteroidales; family GWA2-32-17; genus GWA2-32-17. Next base: position 657 of record JAVHRE010000106.1, on the reverse strand, counting down.
CTGCCGAAGTAGTAAAACAAAAAGAAATTCTGGTAGTTCAGAAACAGGAAATTACCGATAGCATCCATTATGCAAGCCGGATACAACGGGCTCTTCTTCCTGCTGAATCTTATATTAATTCGATTCTGAAGGATTATTTTATTCTTTACAAACCCCGTGATATTGTTAGCGGTGATTTTTACTGGACTTCTCAAAAAGACGATATCCTTGTTTTAACTGTTGCCGATTGTACAGGGCATGGAGTTCCAGGTGCATTTATGAGCATGTTAGGTGTAAGTTTTCTGAATGAAATCGTTAACAAAAAGGGAATTATTAGTCCCGACCAGATTCTGAACAATTTAAGAGACGATATCGTTAATGCACTTCAACAGAAAGAAACAACCGATGGTAGTAAAGATGGAATGGACATTGCACTTGTTTCTATTGATACAAAAAGAAATATTATTCAATATGCAGGCGCTAACAATTCTCTTTATATTATCCGTGAGAATAAACCTCAAGATTTTGAAAACCTTGAGGTTTCGGATGGTGCGTTGCAAAACCCTCAATTATCGCAAAACCCTCAAGGTTTAACCAAGCTTAAGCCCGAGCAAAACCTTGAGGGTTTAACCAAGCTTAAGCCCGAGCAAAACCTTGAGGGTTTAACCAAGCTTAAGC
>JAVHRE010000105.1:0-5337 GCA_036171495.1 Bacteroidales bacterium | reverse complement strand
AAAACAATGAACAATAAACTATTTTATATATTAATACTTTTTTCTTTTGTGATGTTGAGCGGGGTCGAAACATGTTTTTCGCAGGAAAAATATTCTACATCAAACAAAAAAGCTATTGCTTTATTCGAAACTGCTTTAGGGTTTTATAGTAAAGGCGATTTAGCAAATACTAAAAATTATATTAAAGCTGCACTTGAAAAAGACCCGAACTTTATTGAACCATACCTTTTAACTGCCGATATTGAAAATGAACTTCAGCATTTTGCTCAAGAAATTGAAGCATTTTCAAAAATTATAAAAATTAATCCCGATTATAATCCAAAAGTTTATTTTTTAGTGGCTAAATCGGAAATGAAAATTGGTAATTATCAAGATGCGGAAAATCATTTGACAAAATGTTTATCATACGATAACGTTGATAAGGAAACTGATAGTCTTGCTAATGTTTTAATAAAAAATGCAGAGTTTGGAGCAAAAGCAGTTAAAAATCCGGTTCCTTTTAATCCGATTAATTTAGGTGAATACGTTAACACAGAATTTAAAGACTATTGGCCATCACTTACAGCCGACGAAAATACAATGATGTTTACAGTTCAATTGCCTACTAAAAACAGATTGCCTAATGGTAAAATACAAATGCAGGAAGATTTTTTTATTACCCATAAAAATCAAGATGGTTCATGGTCGCCTTCAAGCAATGTTGGCCCGCCATTAAATACTGATGATAACGAAGGTGCGCAGGCAATTTCTGCAGATGGACGTTTTTTGTTTTATACAGCTTGCAACAGAAAAGAAGATTTTGGTTCGTGCGATATTTATTATTCCGAAAAAATTGGTAATAAATGGACTACTCCAAAAAATATCGGACCTCCAATTAGCACTAACCATTGGGAATCTAATCCATCGCCATCGGCAGACGGGCGAACTCTATTTTTTGCTTCAGGAGGAAGACCGGATTCTAAAGGAGGCAGAGATATTTATATGAGTAAACGTAATGCTGATGGAACATGGGCGGAACCAATTAATTTAGGCGACAGCATAAATACTTCAAAAAATGAGTATGCTCCTTTTATTCATCCCGACGGTAAAACGCTTTATTTTTCTTCTGATGGTTGGCCCGGAATGGGCGGACAAGATATTTTTTATTCTAAATTAAAAGCCGATGGAACATGGAGTACCCCTAAAAACATTGGATACCCAATAAACACATTTGCTGATGATTTTGGGTTAATAGTTAATGCACACGGAAATTTAGCAATGTATTCATCTAATCGGAAAGGTTCAAGAGATTGGGATATTTATCAATTTGAACTTTATCCTGAAGCTCGTCCTACGCCTGTTAATTGGGTTGCAGGAGTTGTATATGATGCTATAACAAAACAAAAATTAGAAACAAATATCGAAATGCTTGAACTCGAAACTTCCGAAAGTGTTTCTTGTTTAAAATCTGATCCTTTAACTGGCGCCTATTTGGCTTGTATTCCTACTGAAAAAAATTATGCTCTAAATGTTTCAAAAAACGGATACGTTTTTTATAGCGATAATTTTTCGTTGCAAGGTGTTACAGATTTTACAAAACCATATAAATTAGATGTTCCTTTAACTCCAATTCAAGTTGGTGCCTCGGTTGTACTTAAAAATATATTCTTTGATACAGATTTATTCGATTTAAAACCCGAATCGAAAGCCGAGTTATCAAAGTTGATTTCTTTTATGAATGACAATAACAACGTGAAAATAGAAATTGGTGGTCATACCGATAATGTTGGTTCGCAGGAACATAATTTAAAATTATCGCAAAATAGAGCAAAAGCAGTTTTCGATTATCTTATAGAGCATGGTATAGTTGCATCAAGATTAAGCTACAAAGGATATAGTTTCTCGAAACCAATTGCAACTAACGAAACCGAGCAAGGCAGGGCGCTAAACAGAAGAACGGAGTTTATTGTTACGTCAGTAAAATAAATATCTTTTTTTATGGAATTTTATTATTTTTTAATCTCAATTCCAAAATCAAATTATTATTATTATTTTTCATTCATTTTTAAAAGCAAAAATTATGTTTACCAAAAAAGTGTTTTTAATATCAGCTTTGGCTGTAATATTATTGTCAATTCTATGTGCAAACGTTATAATAAATAAACCAAATATGAAACCAGATGATAAGCCGTTACATTTTAATTCTTCAAACGATTACAAAAAAGAATGGGCAACAATTGACAGTTTAGATTCAAAAGGTTTGCCAAAATCGGCATTAGAAGTTGTAGATAAAATATATAAGCGTGCTTTTGCCGAAAATAATGCAGCTCAGGTAATTAAAGCGAGAATTTATCAACTTAAGTATCGTAATATGATTGAAGAAGATGCTTTCGAGGATATTTTAAACGACCTTATTAAAGATGCGAAAATTATGAAATATCCATACAGTTCAATATATCACTCAATTGCTGCCGAAATGTACTGGATGTATTATCAAAATAACAGATGGAAATTTAACAACAGAAGCGAAACTGTAAATTTTCAGAATGACGATATTAAAACATGGGACTTGAATAAACTTGCCGATGCTTGTATTAAGCATTATACCAAATCGTTAGAAAGTGAAGATAGTTTAAAACGTACACCAATTTCCGAAATTAAAGCTGTAATTGAAGCAGGACAAGGAACCGAAGGACTTCGTCCGACATTGTACGATTTTTTAGCTTTCAGAGCTGTTAATTTTTTCTCAAATAAAGAAATTGCATTATCAAAACCTGCAGATAGTTTCGAACTTAAAGAAGATTTTTATTTTTCCGATGCTTCAGAATTTATGAATTTAAAAATAAACACTTCCGATACGCTATCACTTCAGTTTTACGGTATTAAAATTATTCAAAAACTACTTCAATTTCATTCCCAAGATGCTAATCCCGAAGCATTTATTGATGCAGATTTAGCACGTTTAAATTTTGTTTACACAAACTCTGTTAATACCGAAAAAGATAATTTGTTTCTGAATACTTTAAAAAATCTTCAGAATAAATTTAACACAAATCCTTTCTCTACCCAAGTGGTTTATCAACAAGCATTAACACTTTACACTTTGTCTAACAATTATATCGCAAACGATTCTACTACAATAAAATATAAAAATTATCGAATTCAAGCAATAGAATTATGTAACAAAGCATTAGAACAATTTCCGAAATCTACCGGAGCGGCAAAATGTAAAAATCTTAAAGAACAAATCGAAAATAAGGTTTTATCATTTAATATTGAAGAAGTTCAAATTCCAAATAAACCTTATGCAACCTTAATAAACTATCAGAATATATCAAAAGTATGGCTCAAAGTTGCAAGTATATCACTTGACGATTATGAAAAAGTATGTCAGAATAAATATGGAACTGAATTAGCCGAAAAACTTTTAAAATCATCTGTAACAATTAAAAATTACGAAATAAATTTACCTTACGAATTAGATTATAATAATCATTCAACCGAAATTTTATTCGACACATTACCTTATGGACATTATATCTTATTTGTTTCGCAAAATAAAGATTTTAATTTTGATAACGAATTGCTTTCGTACAAAGATTTTATGGTTTCTGATATTAGCTATTTGCAACGCAGATTAAAAGATGGCAGTTACGATATTTTTGTTACAAATCGAAATAGCGGTACACCTTTAAATAATGTAAATATTACAGAATATTATTCTAAATATAATTATGTAACACGTAGTTACAACATAATAAAAGGAAATGAATTTAAGACTGATGAAAAAGGTTTTGTTAATGTTTTAACAACCTATGAAAAAGACGTTTATAATATAGGATTGGAGTTTAAATGGAACGGACAGACATTAAAAACCCGTCAAAACTTTTATAATTACCGATATAATACTGAAAAACAAAAAACTTATTCTACAATAATTTTTACCGATAGAGCAATTTATCGTCCCGGACAAACTGTATATTATAAGGGTATTGTTATTGAAAATGACAGCTCAGAGCGTTCAATTGCTAAAAAGTATTCTACAACTTTATCTTTTATGGATCCGAATTATCAGCTTGTAACAAAAGTTGAACATGTTACAAATGAGTTTGGGACTTTTAACGGAACATTACAAATTCCTCAGGGTTTATTAAACGGAAATTATAAACTTACAACTCCGGAGGGCTCAATATCAATTTCGGTTGAAGAATATAAGCGTCCTAAATTTATGGCTGAACTTGAGCACTTTAACGGAAATTACAGATTAAACGATTCTGTTGAAGTTTCGGGCAAAGGAGTTGCATATTCAGGCCCAAGTATTTCGGAGGCAAAAGTTACTTACAGAGTTGTTCGAACCCCAATTTGGCGTGGTTGGTGGTGGATGCCTTTTAAGCAAACATCCGTTGAAATAACAAATGGAAAAACAATCACTGATGCTCAAGGTGAATTTAAAATTAAGTTTAAAGCAATTCCCGATTTATCAATAAAAGCAAACGATTATACCGATTTTAATTATACAGTTTATATTGATATTACTGATATTAATGGTGAAACACAAAGCGATTCCAAATCAATTACAATTGGTTATACATCTTTAATTGTTGATGTTGACGTTCCTAATATTTTAAATTCAAATGAGAAAAAAAAATATAATATTATAACAAATAATTTGAATGGAGAAAAAGTTTCTGCATCCGGTAAAATTACAATTTCAAAACTCGAAGATGTTCAAAGTTTTTTTAGAAAAAGATTATGGCAAAAGCCAACTAAATTTTATTACACAAAAAATGATTGGGAAAGTAAATTTCCCGGAAATGAGTATGATGGTGAAACCGATGTTACAAAGTTAAAAACTACAAAACAAGTTTTTGCTTATGGCTTTGATAGCGGTAAGGAAGAAAAATTTGAAATTAAAGATTTATCGAAATGGGAACCTGGCAGGTATGTTATTGAAATTAACTCTATTGATTCGTTTGGCAAACCTGTTATTAATAAAAAATTTATAACAATATACAGTGAAAATTCTGCAGATTTACCTAATGCTTCTCCATTTTGGTTTGCTTCAGTTAAAAACGAATACCAGCCCGGCGAAACTGCAAAGTTTATAGTTGGAAGTAGTTATAACAATGCTAATATACTTTACGAAGTTGAACATAAAAGTAAAATCATTTACCGAAAATGGTTAAAGATTTCGAATCAGCAAACATTAATTGAATTACCAATTGAGGAAAAATACAGGGGAAATGTTTCGGTACATTTTAAACTTGTAACATATAACAGGGTGTATTCTTCTGATGCAACTCTTCAGGTTCCATATACAAACAAGGATTTAAAAATTACTTTCGAAACTTTTCGTAA
>JAVHRE010000104.1:0-5348 GCA_036171495.1 Bacteroidales bacterium | reverse complement strand
GGAATACCAATGGCAGTAATTGTAACTTCTTTCATTTGTTGAACTGTAGGTTCCATTTTAATGTTAAAGTTAGTAGTATTTCCAATTGCTACTTCTTTAGTTTTCATTCCCACAAAAGAAAAAACTAAAGTTTTTCCATTTTCGGGAACGGTAATAGTAAAATTACCATTTACGTCGCTTATTGCAACAACTTTAGGGGCTTCTTTTACCTGGATGTTTGTTCCCGGCATAGTAACTCCATCGGAACTAATAGTTCCTTTTATTACTTTTTGTGCGAAAGCAGAGCCGACGCCAAAAAGCAATAGAATTAATACAAAAATTGATTGTTTCCTCATAAATTTTTAATATTAGTTAATGATAAATTAAGGCTCAAAGATAATTATTAATTAATAATTATTAATTATTAATTATTAATTATTAATTAGTGTTAAAAAGAAAACTCAGTGTTTGATAAGAAAACTTCAAGTTCAAAGCTTGCTCCGTTTTTGCGGGGGCATGCGATGACTGATTTTTTAGACGAGCATAACGCAGAACTTAGCAAAGCGATCTCACGAACACCTTAAAAAATAAAAATAGATGTGAGTAAATTGATGTTTTCTTGCAAACACTAATTAATTTATTTCAAATTAAAAAAATGTTAAAAAAAACTACTTTCCTGCAATTACATTTCTGTAATTAGGCAAAAGCAGTTACCCGGAGGCAATTCCTTGTAAGGAATTAGGCAAAAGCAGTTACTCGGAGGCAATTCCTTGTAAGGAATTAAGCAAAAGCAGTTAATTTGATGCAGCTTTCAGTTGGAAGTTAAGCAAATGCTTTAATAATTACGAATTAATCGTTAATCATTAACAATTAATCATTAACTTTTTTGTATCGCCATACTGCAAGGCTAATCATTACAACAGCAAATGCCGAAACGGCAATAAATTGTTTAATAATATCGGCAATGCCGGAGCCTTTAAGAAGAATCATTCGCATTACTTCAATAAAATAAGCAAGGGGGTTTGCTTTATCTAAAATTTGTGCCCATTGGGGCATGTTTTCGATGCCGGTAAACAATCCGCTCATTAAAATAAAAACCATCATAAAGAAAAACGAAATAAACATTGCCTGTTGTTGTGTATTTACAACGGTTGATACTAATAGCCCGAGCGCTAACAACACAATTAAATAAACTGCTGCAAATCCAAAAACCAAACCTAAGTTTCCGACTATAGGAATATCAAACAGAAGTTTTCCGATTGTTAAACCGAATGCGAGTTCAAATAAGCCGATAATCCAGAATGGGATTAGTTTTCCGGCTATGAATTGATATTTTTTTATAGGTGTAACATTTATTTGTTCTATTGTTCCGATTTCTTTTTCGCGAACCACATTCATTCCCGATAAAATAAATGAGATTATTGTTATAAGCATAACTAAAATTCCGGGAACCATAAAAGTTTTATAGTTTAATTCGGGGTTATACCAGAATCTTCGGGATGTTTCAATGCCATTTTCCGGTGAATTAACAGGTAATAATTTTGACAAAATTTGTTTGTTGTAATCTTGCAAAATAGATATAATATATGCTTGTGAAACTCCTGCGTTTGTTCCATTAATTGCATCAACTAAAACCTGAATTTTAATATTTGATTCGTTTCTTACGATTTTTCTTTCAAAACCGCGTGGTATAACAATTGCAGCAGTAATTTCACCTCTGTCTATATATTTAATTGCTTCGCTTGCCGAAAATGTTCTTTTATCAATAACAAAATACGGTGAGCCTTCAAATTTATTGCTTAGTTTACGTGAATATGATGACAAATCCTGGTCGACAATGCAAAGCTTTATGTTTTTCATTTCAAAAGTTGCAGCGTTAACCAAAATAACAAGCTGTATTATCGGCATTAAAAATATTACCGGAAGCATGCTTTTATTGCGGAATACCTGCAAAAACTCTTTTTGTATTATAAATAATATTATTCGCATTTTATTTTAAATGTATTAAGTATTAAGTATTAAGTTAATCAGGTTTGGAGTTTTTAACAACCTCAAATAATTTATGATATTTGATTTGTGATATTTGATTTAAAAAAGACATTAATCCGAAACTTGTAGTGAGCGAAGTCGAACTATCAAAAATCATAAATCCGAAATTATAAAATGAAACCATAAACCAATGTTTATTTATTTCAACTTTTCACTTTTCACTTTTATCTTTTCACTTTTATCTTTTATCTTTTCACTTTTCACTTACTTTTATTCTAACCGGATTTTATATTTTTTTATACTTACCATTATAAAAAACACCGACATAGCTGCCAATATTAGTGTATCGCTCCATAAAGTGCTTAGGTTGCCTCCTTTAAGCATAATTGTTCTGACAATGTTTATAAAATATTTAGGGGGTACAATTTTACATAGATATTGAAGTATTAAAGGCATGTTTTCGACCGGAAAAATAAACCCTGAAAGTAGAATTGTAGGAAGCATAAGCGCAACAAGTGAAATTAACATAGCTGTTTGTTGCGATTTTGTAGCAGTAGAGATAAGTATTCCGAGAGACAGTGCCATGAAAATGAATAACAGGCACTCTGCAAGCAGCAAAATAATACTTCCATTTACGGGCACATTAAATACAAAATAACCGGTAAGTAAAATTAAACAGGCATCAATAAAAGAAAGTAGAAGATATGGTGTAACTTTTCCGGCAATAACTATAAAAGGATTTAACGGCGATGCCAATAAAACCTCCATTGTTCCAAGTTCTTTTTCGCGGGTAATTGAAATAGAAGTCATTAAAGCAGAGATGAGCATTAATAACATTGCAAAAATTCCGGGTACAAACATAAATGCACCTTTCAATTCGGGATTATATAACAGTCTGACTTCGGGTGTTATTAATGAAATTTGTGAGTTTTGAGTTGTTATTGCAATAGAATAGTTACGTATAATTGCTTCGGTATAATTTGTTAAAAGATTTGCAGTATTTGGGTCGGAAGCGTCGGTAATAACCTGAATTTTTGCAGTTCCTTCTTTCTTAAGCTTTTCACTAAAGTGCGGTTCAAAAACTATTACTTCTTTAATTTTACCCTTTCGGAAAGCTTCGTGAATTTGCTTCTCTGAACTTATTGAAGCATCTGATTTAAAATATCCCGACGATAAAATTTTACTCGAAATTTGTTTTGTAATTTCATCTTTTGAGTGGTCTAATATCCCAATTGATGCGTTTTTTATTTCATTTGTAATAACATAACCAAAAAGTAATATTTGAGCAATAGGCATAGCAATTAGCACGAAAAGAGTTCGTGGGTCACGAATAATGTGATAATATTCTTTCTTTACAAAGCCTATAAACTTTCTCATTCAATCAAATCTCTTTTGTTTATATCGTCTATTTCTATTTGTTTCTCATAAAGTGCATTTTAAGAAAAGATTACTCACATTTTAATTTTATTTTCAAGGTGTTCGTGAGATCGCTTCGCTAAGTTCTTCGCTAATCACTCAGAATGACAACAAGGTATTTCTATTTGTTTCAACTTTTCACTTCTAACTTTTTACTTTTCACTTTTTACTTTTCACTTTTTACTTTTCACTTTTCACTTTTTGCTTTTCACTTTTTGCTTTTCACTTTTTGCCTTTCTTGCCAGATGTAAGAATACGTCGTTCATACTCGTTGCATTGTGATTTTTAATTAATTGTGCCGGTGTGTCAATTGCTTCAATTCTACCATCAACCATAATGCAAACACGGTTACAATATTCGGCTTCGTCCATATAATGCGTTGTTACAATAACTGTAATTCCTTCTCCGGCAGCATCGTAAATCATATCCCAAAACTCACGACGTGTAACAGGGTCAACTCCGCCTGTAGGTTCATCTAAAAAAACAATTTTGGGATGATGAAATATTGCAACAGAAAATGCTAATTTTTGTTTCCAGCCCAATGGAATGCTACTGAGCAATTCGTTTCTGACATTTGTTAAACCTAATTTTTGAATAAGTTCATCGGCTCTTTTTCTTATATCTTTTAATTTTAACCCATAAATGCCACCATAAAAACGAATATTTTCATATACAGTTAAATCTTCGTAAAGCGAAAACTTCTGACTCATGTACCCAATGTTATTTTTAATTTTATTTGTTTGGGTATAAACATCAAAACCTGCAACTTTTATATTACCGGATGTTGGTTTGGATAGTCCGCATAATATTTTTAATGTTGTGGTTTTTCCTGCTCCATTAGCTCCCAAAAAACCAAAAATCTCACCTTTATAAACATCGAAAGTAAGATTGTCGTTAGCAACAAAATCGCCAAACTTCTTAACAAGGTTTTTAACTGATATGGCTTTTTTCTGTTCCATCAAATATTGTTATTTTGGTTCATCAGCCATAAAAAACAATCTTCAATTGTAGGTAAACAAACATTTATTTCAGTATTTGCGTGTCCTTTATTTTGTAAATAGTTTTTTAATTCAGTTTTGTCAATTGGCTCATTAGATGAAAAATGTATAGTTTGTCCAAATAAAAAAACATGTGAGTTTTTATTGTAATTTCTTAGCTGAATAAGCAAATCGTGCATGTTTTCTGAACGAATGGAAAAAAGTTCAGGTTTATAATTTTTAATAATGTTAGCCGGTGTATCTATTTGCATTATTTTTCCTTCCTGCATAAGAGCAACACGGTCGCATAGGCTTGCTTCGTCCATATATGGCGTAGAAACAATAATTGTAATGCCCATATTTTTAAACCTACTAAGTAAATCCCAAAACTCTTTTCGCGAAACCGCATCAACACCGGTTGTTGGTTCATCAAGAATTAGAATTTCGGGTTTGTGGATAAGAGCACAGGAAAGAGCAAGCTTTTGCTTCATTCCGCCCGAAAGTTTCCCCGCCTGACGGTCTTTAAACGGTTCAATCTGAACGTAAATGTCTTTTATAAGCTCGTAATTATCTTTTATTGTAGTTCCAAAAATTGTAGCAAAAAATGCAAGGTTTTCTTCAACAGTCAAATCCTGATAAAGTGAAAACCTGCCTGGCATGTAGCCCACTATTTGTCTTATTTTTTTATAGTCTTTTAAAATATCAAAACCAGCTATTGTTGCCGAACCGGAATCAGCAAGCAGGAGAGTGGTTAGAATTCTGAATAATGTAGTTTTACCGGCTCCGTCGGGACCAATAACCCCAAATAACTCACCTTTTTCAACAGAAAAAGAAGTCTCATGTAAGGCTTTGTGAGTGCCGTAACTTTTTGAGATGCCATTTATTTCAACAAAACTCATTTATTTATTTATTAAACCGTAGTTTGTTTTTAGGTTATTAAGTTATTTGTTATTAAGTTATTTGTTATTAAGTTATTTGTTATTAAGT
>JAVHRE010000103.1:0-5411 GCA_036171495.1 Bacteroidales bacterium | reverse complement strand
AACTCCTAATATTTTGAGACTTCGAAAGCCTTGAACTCGGACATTCTGAATCAGACACTGACATTACAGACAGACTCTAATTATCAGCGAAAATGCCATAAATGACTTATTGAACATTGTTAACGTTTTGCCAATTACATCACGAAAAAAAGGAAGATTGATTTACCCAAATGAAGTATTGTTGCAAGCTGACAAATATGGGTTATCAAAAGATTCAATAGTTTTATGTCATCAAATTAGAACTGTTGATAAAAGAAGGTTATCAACTGAATATGGTAAAATTAACGACAAAGTAAAACAGAACGAAATATTAGAAGCATTGTGTTTTCAATTGGGTATATAATAATAATTACCTTACTGACATTATGTAGAAGATATAATGATTTTATAGAAATAACAAGGATTCCCTCTCAAAATGTAGATTGTAGCTTATTTGTAACAAAGCATACAATCTTACATTAATCTACTTTCGAATTAAGCTCATATTAGCATAAAAACTATTTTATAAAAAACATTTTACTCAATTATGATATTATTAATCAAGTAAAATATTTAAAATTTTAATTGCAGCTTCGGCAATTTTAGTTCCCGGACCAAAAATACCAGAAACTCCTGTTTTATAAAGAAAATCATAATCCTGTGCAGGAATTACTCCGCCAACAATAATCAGAATATCATCTCTGTTATGTTTTTTTAACTCACTAATAACTTGTGGTACAAGAGTTTTATGTGAGCCTGCCAAACTTGATATACCAAGAATGTGTACATCATTTTCAATAGCTTGCTTTGCAACTTCGGCTGGGGTTTGAAAAAGTGGTCCAATATCAACATCAAAACCCATATCGGCATAAGCAGTTGCAACTACTTTTGCTCCGCGGTCGTGCCCATCCTGACCCATTTTAGCAATCATAATTCTTGGTCGTCTGCCTTCTTTTTTAGCAAACTTATCGGCTAATTCGCGTGCTTCACGGAATTTGTCGTTGTCTTTTGTTTCTGATGAATACACACCTGATATCATACGAATATTAGCTTTATAACGTCCATAAACTTTTTCCATAGCATAAGAAATTTCGCCAAGCGATGCTCTTTTAGATGCTGCATCAACACATAGTTCTAAAAGGTTTCCATTATTATTTTTACATGCTTCAGTAATTTTTTCAAGAGCATTTTGCACGTCGTTATTATTTCTGTTTTTTCGAAGTTCTTCTAATCGTTTTATTTGTGAATTACGAACAGAAGTATTATCAACTTCTAATGTATCAATAGGTTCTTCTTTTTCGAGGCGATATTTATTAACTCCAACAATAATTTCTTTTTCGGAATCAATACGAGCCTGCTTGCGTGCAGAAGCTTCTTCGATTCTCATTTTTGGAATTCCTGTTTCAATTGCCTTTGCCATTCCACCTAATTCTTCAATTTCCTGAATAAGTTTCCATGCTTTGTGTGCAAGTTCATTTGTAAGCTCTTCAACATAATATGAACCTGCCCATGGGTCAATTGCTCTGCAAATATTTGTTTCTTCCTGTAAATAAATTTGTGTATTTCGTGCAATACGAGCCGAAAAATCTGATGGCAAAGCAATTGCTTCGTCAAGTGCATTTGTATGAAGCGACTGGGTATGTCCAAACGCAGCAGCAAGGGCTTCAACACATGTGCGTGTAATGTTATTAAAGGGAGCTTGTTGTGTTAAACTCCATCCGGAAGTTTGAGTATGAGTTCTTAAAGCAAGCGATTTCGGATTTTTTGGCTCAAATTGTTTTACAATTTTTGCCCATAACATCCTTGCTGCACGCATTTTAGCAATTTCCATAAAATGATTCATGCCTGCCCCCCAGAAAAACGATAATCGCGGTGCAAAATCATCAATATTTAATCCTGCTTTTATTCCTGTTCTTAAATATTCTAAACCATCTGCTAAAGTGTATGCAAGCTCAATATCGGCTGTACCACCAGCTTCCTGAATATGATAACCCGAAATACTGATTGAATTAAATTTTGGCATTTTTTGCGAAACGTATTCAAAAATATCAGCTATAATTCGCATTGATGGTTCCGGTGGATAAATATAAGTATTGCGAACCATAAATTCTTTTAAAATATCGTTTTGAATAGTTCCCTTTAACTCTTCGAGTTTTGCACCTTGTTCTAACGCTGCAACAATATAAAATGCAAGAATAGGTAAAACGGCTCCGTTCATTGTCATCGAAACAGACATTTTGTTTAATGGAATCTGAGCAAAAAGAATTTTCATATCAAGAATTGAGTCAATTGCCACACCGGCTTTTCCTACATCGCCAACAACTCTTTCGTGGTCAGAATCGTAACCGCGATGTGTTGCTAAATCGAAAGCAACCGAAAGTCCCATCTGTCCGGCAGCAAGATTTCTCCTGTAAAAAGCATTCGATTCTTCGGCTGTCGAAAACCCAGCATATTGGCGAATAGTCCATGGTTTTGTAACATACATAGCAGGATATGGACCACGCAAAAATGGCGGAATTCCTGCAGCATAATTTAAGTGTTCTAAATTTTCAATGTCTTTTTCAGTATAAATTGGCTTAACATTAATTAATTCAGATGTTTGCCAATAATTACTTGAATTACTTTGGGGTAAATTAATATCGTTAGTACTTTTATTTAGTATAATGTTTTTAAAATCAGGTTTCATTTTTATCTAAAATTATTCTAACTGATAGATACAGCGTTGCTTTTTTTGTGAGACATACTTGCACAAATGTTTCTTTTTGCACAAACACCCATAAAAAAATAATGAACCTTCTGCACCATGTTAGGCGTTTATTGTCTTTATTTTAAATATTTTTCAAACGGTTTCACGAATTTTGTAATCATGTCGTTTGAACGTTTCTTTGCTTGTGTTACAAAATGTTTCAAATATTCTTTTGTCCACTCTTGCCGTGTTCCTTTATAAGTTTGGTCTAAATCGCAAACATGAAATTGTAATTGCATAGCCGTTGCCCAATTAATATATAAATCTGATGGGTCGGCATTAAACAAATTTCCGTAATGCGTATCTTTACAAACTAATAAATCATTTTCCAAAATCCAATCAACCTCGAAATAATTGATACTAAAATTTTCAAATTCGTTGTTATCAATCATTTTTGCACAAAGTTGGGCTAATTTATATGCTGAAATAATATTTGGTGGTTGTGCTGATTTTGAGATATTTCGTGTTTTTATGTCAATTATTTCGTAAAAGCCATTTTTTACAACTAAAATATCTGCTGTATCATTTTGTTTTTCATCAAAAGGATTTTCTAAACTCCATTTGTCGGTAGCGTTTTTTCCACGATTTAAAAGAAACATAACTGTTGGTGAATTAATTAGTTGTTGTCTTTCTTCAAAACCAACAGATGAGAGATTTTTACTAAACAAAAAATTCAAATATTCATATTGACGAAATGTATTTTTTGGAAATTGTTTTTTTATCGCCGAATACACATGTTTATCAAATGGCTCACCCGCTGCATGACCCGATAAAGTTCCTGAAACAGGTTTAGGAACTGAACTACCTTTTATAGTCTTTTGTAGAATTTTATAATCTATTATCATGTTATTATAAAAGTTTATCAATCAAATTGTTAATTACTTGTATTAATTCATCGTTTTTTGTTTGAATGAGCAATTTACAAGTTTCAGTAATTTGATTATGAATTTCAATTTCGTTTTTTTTATTCCAATCAATTGTACGAAAGGGAATACTTGTAATTGGTTTTTCCGAAAATTCAACAATATTTCCTTTTACTATTCCATTAATTTTTAACCAATCAAAAGTTCTGTAATTATTTAACAAGCTCAAAATATATTCAATGCTTTCCCTTGTGTTATCTTTTTTGAAAATTGCTGTTACATCTTGGGTTGGATAAATTCCAGCTTCGGCAAGTGCAAAACGAAAGTAATTTTTATTTGAAATTCGTTCTTTGCATGGAACAAAAATTCGTTTTTCGTTGCGACTAAATAAGTTAAAACTACGAGGAAAAACCCAGAGCCAATAAGGAATAGTTCTGTTGTATTGATAACGTTTTTCTAATTCATTTTTAAATGGTTGTAGCTGTTTGTAAAAATTAGGATACTTTTGTTTTATGTTATCTTCGGTTAAATTTTCGGTAATGAATAAATATTTTGTAATATTCTGATGATAGTACGGTTTAATATTTTTTGCTTTTACAACTTGTAAGATTGAGTTTTCTTCATTTTCGTTTAATGTTTGTCCATTAAGCTGAAATGCCTTATCAAGTCCACTAACCAAACCGTTTCCAATATCGCAAAAATCGCCAATTGTATGATACCCAACTGGGTTATCATCATCAAAAAGCAAATATTTTTTTATGGATTTTTTGCAACTATTTTCTAAAATTTTTAACTCATTTTTTATTTCGTCTGTGCATAAAAGCCAACGTTGATTGGTTTTAAATTGCGAAATTGTTAAATGTTCAATATCTTCGGTTTTAATTTTGTTTTTTAAATTTAATAAAGTTCCTTTTGTAAGTTTTTGATTTATATAATACTTTGATACGGTTATATTGGGTTGTATTTTTTTTGATTTGATATATTTAAAAATAATAATTGAAACTGTAACTTTTTCAAATATTGGTGTTTCGTTAAAATGATATATTTCTTCAAAATACCCATTAGCAATCATGTAATTTCGCAACGAAATTGAATGAGTTGTATTTAACCAATATTCCGGACAAATAAATATTAATTGTCCGTTTTCATTTAATAATTCAATTGATTTTAAGATGAAAATATACAAATAATCACACAGCGAATTAAAATATTTATTCCATAAATGATTTTTTAACAATTCATTTTTTAATTCGTTTTCTAAATTTTTCCAACGAATATATGGTGGATTTCCAATAATTAAATCATATTTTTCTTTTATATCAGAGGTTACAAAACTTTCATATTTTACAAAGGAAAAACGTTTTGCTAAAGAAGTATCAATTTCGTAGGCGGTTAAATCGTTAAATCCTTTTTGTTGCAATAATTCTAAAAAAATTCCTTCACCGCAAGAGGGTTCTAAAATTTTTGCATTCATTGGTATATCAGCCAAATCTATCATAAAGTTAGCAACCGCTTTCGGTGTAAAATACTGTCCATATTTATTTTTTGTGTTTTGTGTTATAGTCTTTTCCATAAATGTAAAAGTAGCAATTTTTTCAATCAATGCGATTTTGTTTAGTTGTCTTTTTAGCAACATATAACAAATCACAACTTGTTATTTAACTTTATTTGAATTTTTTTTAATTCTTCTAAAATATTTGATTCTGAATGTATAAAATATTCAATACCATAAGTTTTATATGTTTCTATCATTTCTTTAGGATTACCGGCTAAAACTAAAATTGTTTTATTTTTTAAAATTGAAGTAATTTGAGGTACGGCTT
>JAVHRE010000102.1:0-5431 GCA_036171495.1 Bacteroidales bacterium | reverse complement strand
AAGTTCCATTATTGGATGATAAAAACACACCACTACCCCAAGTCCCTGCAAAAATGTTGCTCCCACTTACAGCTATTGAATAGGCAGTAAAATAATCGGAATTAATACTATCATAAGGTAACCCATTATTCATAGCAGTCCACGAAGTACCATTGTTGTCAGATAAAAACACTCCACTACCAGCAGTTCCTGCAAAAATATTTGTTCCATCAGAAGTAATGCATTTGATATTGCCGCCATAAGGACCGTTTGTTTGTTGCCATTGAGCCTTAACAAAACTTACTGACATGACAATAATTGTCAAAAGAATAATTTTTTTCATATTTTAATTTTTTATTAATTACATATATTATAATTATTGTTAAGAAAATATATATTGACCATAAATCCAGAGAAACTTGTCAATTTCCTTTAATTTATATTTAGTCAATAAATATCTATTTTTAAAGTCAGTGATTATTTGTTTAAATCTTTTATAATCTTTTAATTCCTTATTTTTAAATTCTGAAAAGTTATCTTTGTTACGATAAGCTATAAGAATTTTGTGTACAAAATTGTCGTAAATCGGATAGTTTTCTTTATTATGCCAGTTGCAGTACTTTGTTGCAAAAGAATAAAAGTTTCTATCTCCTTTTGTTTTCGATTTAGGAATACCATGTCCAGTTGCAATTCTATTTACAACATTTGGATCAGATGTTAGTAATAAATCATCAATTTGGAGTTTTTCAATATGCTTAGCCATTATATAAGTACCAAAGATATTTGTGCTGTAAAGAGCATTAATAACAGTAACCTTTAATAAAATGTCTTCTAATTTTTTATTTTTTGGAAATATTTTAAGAAGGTTATCTATTGCTTGGTCTGCCTTATAGTAACGTTCGTTTTTTTTGAATTTATTGATATATATGTCAACAAGGTTTTTTGTTGGTGTTTGAAGTTTTTTCATAATATGCTATTTTAATATTTTCCCCTACTCATAAGGCTTTTCGGTTTCACCTCGCTTTTATAGTGGTTTTCGGTCTCCACTTTTTATTATTTTTTTAATCCTTCTTTTTATTTCTTCATTCGGACAGGGGTATTTAACAGTTTTCTTATTTATTCGGTTATAAGCAATTCTTGAGGTTAATCCCATTTCTCTTTTTACATCTGCAATCCAACAAGTCTTTATTGTCTTATTGAAATGTCTTTTATAACAATATTGAATTTCTTTGTAAGTCATTTTTGCTAATTTTTAAATTAATCATTTTCTACTAATTTGGCTTTGTAGGTTTGCCCCGTTTTTAGAGTGGTTTCCGGTCTCCACTTTTTAATTTTTTATTAAGTCAAAAATAATAATTTTAAATTATAGACAAAGAAATTTAGGTTGGAAAGATTTGGCGTTTGGGCAAAAGCAAATGTGGTGCATACCAATAAAAAATAAAAAAACTAATGCACCTCTTTTGCTTTTGCAGAAGTGATAGCCAAACGGCTTTGCCGAAAAAAGTGCGGTGGGGTAAAAATTTAAACATTTGGGTTGGCTTGAGTGTCAGCATATTTTATTTTCTGTCTTTAATTTGTCAAATTTATGAATAATGTTTGTCATATCGTTGTCTTTTTTTTATTTTACCGCTTGTGCATAACTCCTTTATAACATCGGAAAATCCGTTCTTATACGCCCATTTTGGTTGTATATGTACAGTTTTAATCTTTTATTATTTTGGTAAAAATAATTAATTTATTTCATAAATCATCAAATGGTGATTTTATTTTTTGAATACTATTTGTGGAAACATTAGTATTCACCCCGTTGGAACAGTTTTCAAATTCACTGGCAAATGCTCCAAAAATTGTAGTTCGCACAGTTACTCACATATTTATTTTATAGTTCGACATTTCGACAAGCTCAATGCAACACTTTATAAACTTTTATTCTTTAACCACCTTTTTTGTTATTACGCTATTAATTCCTTTAATCTTAAAAAAATACACTCCGGATTCGAAATTGGAAACATTAATACTTTCAATTCTATTACTGTTTGAAAGATATATTTTTTTATTATAAAGTAATTTTCCGGTAATATCAATAATGGAAATCGTAAAATTATTTTCAATAGTTCCTGCAAAAGAAATATTTACTTCGTCTTTTGCCGGTGAAGGATATAAAATAATTTGTTGAATATTTGCGATTGTTTCATTTCCTATTGAATTAGGCAAACAAGGTGTTCCGCAAAATTTACTTAACATTCTGATATAAGCACAATTTGTATAAATACCAGCTTCTGTTATTGTCCATGAATTAACAGGCCAGTTGTCGTTAAAATCCTTATATGATTTTTGTATCGGCTGGTTTAAAGGCGGAGTAACATTAGTTAAACAAAGTGCATTATTAGAAGAGCTGCCGCATCCACTGGGGCAACATGCATCTAAAGTATAACCAGGATTTGGTCCGCCGGGAATAAAGCCGGGAGCTGGTCCATAAGTTGAAACGCCAACTTCATCCCACAATGCACTTCCATCAGCAAACCATCCATGATAAAAACTTGTAACAGAATTTTCGGAGCCAAAAGAACTCATGTTCGATAAATATGTTTTTGCATTTGGGTTCACTCCATGAAAATAATGTACAAATCCTGAAGCTGCATTTGTGTAATTTGTTGAGTTTGCAGAATTCAAATTATAAACATTCATAGAATTAAACATATTTCCTTGATTACTCTTTGTTTGATTGCTGTTCCACGTCCAATTATTATCTGCCATATATGAGCGGTAGGCATCAGTTTGATTTAAAAAATCGGGGAGATTGTCAGCATTATCGCTGCTCACTGAATTGGAAAATGCAGTTTTAATTGTATTTGAAACTGATACAGTTGCACCACCAAGCGAAGAATAATAAAGCAATGCGTCTTGTTGTGTTGTTTCAAAAGGATAAGCATATCCCCAAAGAATTAAATGAATTGATGAATAATTAGCATCAACATACGTTTTGTATGAAGCAGTATTTGTTAATGCATAAAGATAAACAGCAGCAGCAAAATGGCGTGAATCGGTTTCGTAAGCATCAACTTCTTGCTCGCCAGCAGCAATTACACCAGTATTATAAAAAGTAATTCCAGGATTTGCAACCGCCCAATTGTATGCATTAATTGCAGCATTTTGCAAAGTAGTTGCATAAGCGGTTTGTCCAACACTATTAAATTGAATTGCAGCAAGTGCGAAAATTGCAGCACATGAAAAAGTAGCAGAAGTTGTTGCCGGTCCATATCTACGCATAATGTTATCACTTGAAGGCGGACTTCCTCCACCGCCTGAAGTATTACCTACCACGCACAATACCGAACCATTAGTATTTTGCATTTTTAAAAGCCAGTCGAGTTCATATTTAGCTTCGTCAAGTACATCAGGAATTCCATTTCCCGATTCGGGAATATTATAATCGTCAGTCCACATTGTTGGATTTTCTTTGTATGCCAATAACAAATCAACTAAAGTTGAATATGTAAAATTTACATATTTGTTATAATCGCCTGCATCGTGCCATCCACCTGATAAGTTTTTTGAAGTTGAAACATTTGTATTATTATACAAACGGCAATCTAAATCTTGCTGCGTTCCTGCATGACATACAGCATCCGTCCATCCGGTTTGTGCATAAGGTGCTGATTTTGATATTCCGCATCGCTGATAAAACAACATTCGTGTAGCTTGTTTTAACACTGGATTATAAACACATGCATCAATTTCAAAACGATACGAACCAACATTATTTGTAACATCGTATATATAATATGAGCCTGAAGTTGTTAATACTGAGAAATCGAACCAAAATGCTTTATCGCCACTTTGTGCTTGTGTGTTACCTCCATTCCATGCAACTGGTGTTCCCGAAAAAACAATAACATCGGTATTCCAATCACGAACTTGATAGGTATTTCCGGGAACAAAGCTTGAAGGTGCATTATATCCCACTTGCGGAATGCTGATAACTGCAATTTTTTGGTCGTTTGGGCGATAACCAAACTGGTCAATTTTTATTAACTGAGTAATTGTAGCTGGAAAAGCATTAGCAATTTGATTAATTAACAAAATGCTCAACACTAAAAATAATTGTTTAATTGATTTCATATAATTTAGTTTTATAAAATTTTAAAAATATCATCAAGCCTATTAAAAGTATCATCATTACCTTTTTGAGAGTATTTGCTTATGCTTGATTTATATATCTCAATATTTTCTATAAACTCTGCTATTCCATTTGAATTAAATTCTTTCAGATGTTTTCCATAATTCAGTTTTTCGATATATGCAGCATTCATAAACTGCTCAAACTGATTGTTAATTGGATACGAACAAATTGGTTTCTTTAAATAAATTGCCTCGCTTATTAATGAATAGCCACCATTGGTAATTACAGCTTTTGCAGTTGCTAAATCGTTAATAAAACCTGCCTCGCTAAATTTCTTTAATGTACAGTTACCATTTGTTTCATCAATATTAAAGCCATACACAAGAAATTTTTCATTTACAGCTTCGTTTAAAATTTTAATTAAATTTTGTTGACTTGATGAAGTTTGATAAACCAAAATATGATTTTTATATTCTGTTTTTGCAGTAATAATTTCATCTCTTAAAATAGGTGGAATAAAATCGGTATTCTCCTTTGTAATTTCTGCATTAAAAAATGTTGAAAGCAAATAATGATTACAATCAGGAACACGATATTTGCAAATTGTTTTTGCTAAATTATAATTAAATTTTTCTTTAGTTGGAATTTTAATATCAAGCTTGCAACGACTTAAAACTTGAATGTTATCAACATCAATTATTGGGACTTTTAAATATTTTCCATATAAATATGCCGATGTTTCAAAATCAGTAATTACAAGTTCTGGTATAAATTCTTTATGTATTTTTTTGTATGATGTTATATTTTCGAACAAATCGTGTGGTGACTTTTTTAATATTGACTGAAAAGTTTTAAGTTTTTCAACTCCGCCGTCTTTGTAAACAAAGTTTAACCCTTTAATTTCATATACTCTTCCGGGAAATTGTTTATTTAAAAACTCAAATGCTCTGTTACTCGACACAATTCTAACATCATGATTTTTGAGCAAATGAGTAATAATTACTTTACTGCGGGTTGCATGTCCCATTCCTTCACCCGGTACACCATACAAAATTTTCATATTGTAACAATATTAAAATTGAAAAATCAATGTATAAAAAAAATAAAATAATGAACTATAAACCTAAAGTAAATATCGAATAAAGAACTATTGGTATTGAACAGTAAGCAGTGAACAATACAGATTCTTCGCTAATCGCTCAGAATGACAAAAAAGTAACAATGAACTATAACAATAAACTACAAACTTTAAACTTACTCGCAAGATGCGAGCGATTGCTTAACTCACTCGCAAGATGCGAGCGATTGCTTAACTCACTCGCAAGATGC
>JAVHRE010000101.1:0-22968 GCA_036171495.1 Bacteroidales bacterium | reverse complement strand
CCACATTTAATGTTTATATCAATATTTGGAAGCGTTTCGAGTTCGGTATAATTTGTTTCTTCGTCATAATAGGCGTTTTTAAGTAATTCAATCCACAAGCGAAGACGACAAATTTTAACTGAGTTGGGATTGATGTCAACGCCGAACAAACAATTTTCAATTATGATTTGCTTTTCGTGAAAAAGAGTTTTTTGCAGATGTTGAATTTCTTTACTTATTGGTTTTCCGTTTTGCAATTTGTATTCTAAAATATTGCTTTTCGGGTCAGTAATAATCAGTTCATCATTTACTATTTCAATTTCATAACCACTAATGCTATTGCCTTTTTCGTCTGCAAGTATTCCCAACTCTGCTTTTACACTAATAATTTCATTTAGCGATGAAACTAAAAAGTGTCCGCTTCCCACTGCTGGGTCGCAAATACGAAGTGAGTTAATTATTTCGTTGGCTTTTAAAATCTCTTGTGCTTTAAAAAGACGTGAAGTGTAATTTTTTACATCTTCAAATTTGTCAAACAAGGTTTTTCCTTTATCGGATAATGCTTCGTTAAACTTTTCTACCACAGCCAAACGGATTGACTGTTTACACATATACATTGTAATGAATGCAGGTGTATAAATTGAACCATCTTTATACCCGTTTATTTTTTCAAACACTTTGCCCAATACAGAAGCATTGATAATGGTTTTATTATCTTCCTGAACATCTTCTGTTCCTTCGCTTGCAAAGTCGTAAGCATCTAAAAAATGAAAAAGATATTCAAGTGTGGGCAATTTGTTTACCTTCTTTTTTGTATCTTTTAAAATAGTTGTATTTATTAATTCAAGTTGACAGCTATTGTCAAGAGTATTGATTTTTGTAGTTTGGTCTTCCAATTCACTGATTTCAAAAAGCGAACTGTTTAAGTATGGAACCCGGCTGTATTTGCTCTTTATGGCTCCGATTCGGTCTTTGAGATTAACAGCTAAAACTTTGTGAAAAAGTTTAAAAAGTTCATCAAAGTCGTGTATTGTTTCAGTGTTTAAGAAACGGTATTCTTTATTTCCTTGATGATATGTTATTAATTGTCCTTCCAATAATTTAAGAAATAATATTCGATTTATCCAGGTGATGCAAAGTTCTAATGCTACATTAAAAATTCGTTCTTCTTTATTTTCTCCATAAATGCTTTGGTCGGGAAGGCGGTGTAAAGTGTCCTCTGTTTCTATAGTATCAATAGTAAGTTCAATTAGCGAAGCTTTATTGCTGTTTTCTTTTTTTCGTCTGATAATATTTTTAGTTCCTTCTCTTGCTTCTTCAAGTCCAATGATATGAAGCAATTCTTTATAAAATCTTTCATCAAGTGAGTTGCTGTCATTGGGTGTTACAATTTTCAATAAATGCTGTGGCGAAAGAATTTTAAACAATGCGTTTAATTCCTTGTCATCTTTTTTATCGTCGTTTTTTAAAATAGTTTCATAATCTTTGATGTTAAAGTAAACGCAAGGAATTTCAACATCTAACTTTTGAATAATTTTAGCAATTTCTTCATAAAAAAATGGGTTGTCTTTTTTATCGTTTATTTTGGTTTCGTAAAGTTTTTTTATTTGAGTGTTGCGATAAATGTGTTTGTCGAAATAATTGGCATCAATTATATACCACTCGTTTATATTAGTAATGACAAGGTGTTTTAGTTGATTGTTTTCAGCTTTGTTTCTCTCGTTTAAGTAATAAAGAATTATTTCGTGAAGTGCTTTTTTGTTTGGGTTTTCGGCTGAAATCATTTCACTAACATTTGTTGGTCGTTTAGCTTCTATGATAACCCCAACTTCACTATTAGTTGTTTTGCCTAAATGAATTACTAAATCCTTCTTATCTTTGGTGTTTAATGCGTTTGTTTCTTTGTAATAAGTATCACGTAAAAAGTCATGCAGGTCGTTTTTTAAGTGTTCTTCGCTTTCGTCTTTAGTTCGTTTTTCAATAACACTTATTTTGTCAAGCAAAGCAATGAGATTTGTTTTGAAAACATCTATTTCGCTTCTTAAAGTTTTTTGCTTTAAGAATGCTTTAAGTGCTTTTTTTGGTGTTATAATTTCTAATCTCATTAATTTTTAAAAGATTTTATAAGTTGCTAAATTAAATAAAAATAACAATTCTCATAAAATTATTTAAGCTCTAATAATATAATCAATACTGTACCAATAACTTTAGTATTCTTTTTATAAATGTTGTATAATTAAATTTATGTCGGCATTATCGCTCGCAAAAACTAAAAAGTTTCTTTTAATCGCATTAATTTTTTTCGGACAACGTTATTTTTTTGTATATTTGTATTTAATTCATGTATAATAAATGAAAAAAATATTATTTGTAATATTAATTCTGATTTTACCATTTATTATTGTTGCCCAACAATATGGCAACGAGTGGATTAATTATAATCAAACTTATTTTAAAATCCCTGTTACTAAAGAAGGCATTTACCGTATTCCACAATCGGTGCTTACAAATTCAGGTTTTCTAAATGGTTTAAATGATACTCGTAATATTCAGCTTTTTTATCGCGGACAAGAACAATATATCTATATTTATGGCGAAAGCAACGGAACTTTAACTTCAAATGGTTATATCGAATTTTACGCTAAAGGTAACGATGGTTGGTTAGATTCGCTTTTATACGAACCGCCAACCGACATTACAAACCCATATTACAGCTT
This sequence comes from Bacteroidales bacterium, assembly GCA_036171495.1. GTDB lineage: Bacteria > Bacteroidota > Bacteroidia > Bacteroidales > GWA2-32-17 > GWA2-32-17. The sequence continues at coordinate 20,272 of JAVHRE010000101.1, read as the reverse complement.
ATATACCGATACCGCATATTATTTTCTTACTTATAACAGTTCACTTTTAAACAAAAGAATAACATTAGAAACTGACACTGATTTTACAAATCCTACGTATCAAACTGTTCCGAACTGTGTTGTTGATGTGTTATATCAAAATCCACAATATTATTACGGAGCCGAAAATGGTCCCCGATATTTAAAAGGCGAGGGCTGGTTCGATATGTATTTTAATTTGGGACAAACTGTTACAAAAACACTATCAACACCTGGTTTTGTTAGTGGAATTAAACCCGCGAAAATAAATGTTTCTATTGCAACTAATTCACATTATGGTCATCACTTAAATGTTACATTAAATTCTACACAAATTTTTGATACTACTTTTTACGGCTTAACTTCTGTAAAAAAAACATATATAACCACATCTAGTCTTTCTCCAACAACAAGTATCACTTTTAGCTGTATAAATGACCTGAATGTATCTACTGATTATATTGAAATTGCATACATTACCCTTACATATGCAAGAGATTTTGCATTTAATGGATTATTCAAGCAAAATTTTAGAATAAAAGACAGCAACGGAAACAAAACTTTATTACAAATCGAACAGTTTTTACATAATAATGCAGTTTTATGGGATTTAACAAATCACAAAAGAATTCCGGTTGTTGAGCAAAATTCTAAATTAAATGCTATTGTTCCAAACAGCGATAACGAAAAGGAATGTTTTATAATTGCCGAAGATTCTGTAAAATATGTTAGCAAATTAGAAAAAAGAACTTTTGTTAATTATTTGCCAACAGGTATTAACACAACCGATTATGTGATTATTACAAACCCATTATTATGGACAGGTGCAACAGCATATAAAGATTATAGAAATAATAATAATTACAATAAATATAATGCTAATTGTTATGATGTTGAGCAACTTTACGACCAGTTTTCTTATGGAATTAAAAAGCATCCTTTAGCAATTAAAAATTTTTTAAAATATATTTCCACTCCTTTAAATTCTGCCGATTCGTTACCAAAATTCGTGTTTTTAATTGGAAAAGGCATTCATTCCGGAACATGGTCTTATAGCGAAAGTTTTAGAAAAAACACTGCAAATTTTGCTGCTGCACTTGTTCCATCTTATGGTAGTCCATCTTCGGATAATATGTTAACTACTAAAATATTAACAAACAATTTTACTCAGGATATTCCAATTGGCAGAATTGCCGCAACAGATAATAATGAAGTAAATATTTATTTATCTAAAGTGAGAGAACACGAAAGTGACAGTGCAACCGAATGGATGAAACGAGTTATTCATTTTGGCGGAGGAAACACTACCGCCCAGCAAAATACTTTTGCAGGATACTTAAGTGATTATGAAGCGATTATTTCCGATACATTGTTTGGTGGAAATGTAAATACGTTTTTAAAAACAACAAGTTTACCTATTCAAATTACAGTAGCCGATACAGTTAGAAATTTGATTAACGATGGCACCTCTTTAATAACTTTTTTTGGGCACGGTTATGCCGATGGTTTCGACCAAAATATTGAAGAACCTGATGCCTATAACAATCAACGCAAGTACCCTTTATTAATTGCGAACTCTTGCTTAACCGGCGACATTCACTTGCCTGCACCAAAAAAAATTAGCGAGAGGTGGATTTTTGAACCTGAAAAAGGAGCAATTGCCTTTCTTGCTACTGTTGATTTAGGTTACGACTCGTATTTAAACATCTTTACAACCGAACTTTACAAACAATTTGCATATAAAGATTATATGCAGCCAATTGGTAAATGTATTCGCGATGGTAATGTAAAACTCTATAATGATTATAACAGCTCAATATTAAACACCTGCCTCGAGTTTACTTTACATGGAGACCCGGCTGTAAGTTTAAAATGTTTTCCATTGCCCGATTTAACAATTAACGACAATTCTATTAGTTTCGTTCCGCAAATTGTTTCTTCCGCAATAGATTATTTTTATGTTAAAACAATAGTTACAAATATCGGAAAAGCAATAAATAATACTTTTGCAATTAATATAACACGCACATACCCCGATGGTTCTATAGATTATTATTCAAAATTCGTTAATGGTTGCCATTTTAAAGATACTGTTTTAACTAAAATTCCTGTGAACTTTATAAAAGGTACTGGCATTAATAGTTTTTGTGTAAAAGTTGATGCATTGGACTCAATCCACGAATCAAGGGAAGACAATAACATTGCTTGTACCAGCATAACAATTCGTTCAAACGACTTAATGCCAATTTATCCTTATGAATATGCAATATTTCCAAATAATACTGTAACGCTAAAAGCTTCAACAGGTTATCCTTTTATAGGTATTCAAACTTATAAATTCGAAATTGATACTACCGACCTTTTTTCTACTCTGCCTCTTGTTAGTGGAACTGTAACACAAGCCGGAGGTGTAGTTACGTGGCAGCCGCCAATTACTTTAACAAATAATTCTGTTTATTTCTGGCGGGTTAGCCCTGCTCAAAATAGTCAGAATTATAATTGGAAAGAAAGTTCATTTATTTATATTTCAGGAAAAACCGGTTGGTCGCAGGCTCATTTTTTTCAATATAAAAAAGACGGATTTGAATCTATAAATTATAATCGAACAACCAGAACATTTGATTTTGTTAATGCTCCAAAAACGCTTCATGTTCATGATATTGGCTCTGCCAATAATGATGAAGAATATAATGAAACAGGCTTTTTTATTGATGCAGATAACGACCGTACTTCGTGTGGTGCAGCCCCAGCTATTTTAGCAGTAGTAATTGACCCAACTACATTAATCCCTTGGCAATGTAACAAAGGAAATTACGGACAGGAAAATTACCCGATATGTCCTACCCACAATGGTTACAACAAATACTTTGTGTTTTATGCTACTGCGGACTTAAGTAGTCTTGCGACTTTTATTAATAACGTTATCCCAAACGGATTTTATTTTTTAGCTTATACTTTCATAAGCGGTAATCTTCAACAGTGGCCCCAAATTACATATCAGGCATTTGAGAATTTAAGCTCACATTCATTGCATTTGACGTCTCTTGGCAACAATATACCTTATGTGTTTTTCTGCAAAAAAGGTGATTTATCATCAGTTAAGGAAATATATGGAGCAACTCCCAACGATACTGTTGATACTTCCATAACATTACCTACAAATTTTACTTCCGGAAAAGTTGTTTCAACACTTATTGGACCTGCAAGAGCCTGGCAAACTTTGAACTGGCTGCAATCTTCTATGGAAAATCCGACAACAGACAGTGTCCATTTAGAAGTTAAAGCTTATAAGCCAAATAATGACAGCACTATTGCAATTCCTTTTTTATCAACTTCTCAATACAATATTAACAATTTGTACAATTATGTTAATGTTTCAACTTACCCTTATTTGCGTCTTAATCTTTTAACTAAAGACGATTCTTTAAAAACGCCATCGCAACTGAAACGCTGGCAGGTTACTTACGATGAAGCTCCCGAAACCGCTATAAATCCCACTAAAGGATATTATTGCCCTAAAGATACTTTGCAGGAAGGCGATATTATGAAATTTGGTGTTGCTACCGAAAATGTCAGCAGATATGATATGGATAGCCTTAAAGTCAGATATTGGTTACAGGACAGGAACAATCATCTTGTTAATTTAGCTCATGCTTATCGCAAATTACGCAAACATCCTGCCGGTGATGTTCTTATGGATACAATAAAATTTAGTACAGTCGGGCTTGCCGGATTAAATAATATTTGGTACGAAGTTAATCCGATTGATACAATTACAGGCAAATATGCCCAGTTGGAACAATATCACTTTAATAATTTTGCCGAAAAACCATTCTTTGTTTTATCAGACAGAACAAATCCTTTGCTTGATGTTACATTTGATGGCGTTCACATTTTAAACGGCGATATTGTTTCGGCAAAACCAAATATTTTAGTTACTTTAAAAGATGAAAATAAATTTCTTGCCCTCAACAATACTTCTTTGTTCGGAGTTTATTTAAAAGATTTAACAACAGGTATCGAAAAAAAAATAAATTTTGACAGCTCTCAAGTTGAATTACATTTTACACCCGCACAACTTCCAAAAAACAGCTGTAAAATTGAATATCATCCGATTCTTGCAGATGGTAAATATCAATTACGTATTCAGGCAAAAGACGAGTCGAACAACGAAAGCGGTGATTCTGATTACAGAATAGATTTTGAAGTAATTAATAAAGCAACAATAACAAATATTTATAATTACCCGAACCCATTTAGTTCTTCTACAAGATTTGTGTTTACATTAACCGGTTCCGAAATTCCCGACAATTTTCGTATTCAAATATTTACAATAACCGGTAAGTTTGTTCGTGAAATTGGATTAAACGAACTTGGTAACGTACATATTGGAAATAACATTACTCAATTTGCATGGGACGGAACCGATATGTATGGCGATAAACTTGCTAATGGTGTTTATTTCTTTAAAGTTATTGCACGTTTAAACAACGAAACTATAGAACACCGCGCAACAGATGCCGATAAGTTTTTTAAGCAAGGTGTTGGCAAGATGTACATTTTACGATGATTAACAATGAATAAATTACGAATTACAAATCAAACTAACTTATCAACCTATAAACCTTTCAACTATTGAAATATGTAGAAATAAGTAGAAATAAATAGAAATACCTTGTTGTCATGTTGAGTGATTAGCGAAACATCTTTTCTTCAAACAATGAACATAGAACAATAAAATATTAACTTTTAAAAGTGCCATCAAACAATTGGTTTCGGTTTAAACAATTTACAATAAATCAGGAAAATTGTGCCATGAAAATAGGCACCGATTCAATCTTGCTTGGTGCATGGGCAAATTGTTACAACAAAGAAAACATTTTAGACATCGGAACCGGAACAGGAATACTTGCGTTAATGCTCGCTCAAAAAGGTAATAAAAATATTTTTGCAATTGACATTGATGAAAATGCCGTAGAACAAGCTAAACAAAATGTAAATATTTCAAAATGGAAATCAGAAATCAAAGTTTTGCATTCATTATTACAGGAATTTAAAACGCCCGTTTTAAAATTTGAATTTATTATAACAAATCCACCATATTTCTCAAATTCTTTAAAATCGCCACAAGCAAACAGAACAACTGCCCGACATACTTATTCTTTAACCCACAAAGACATAATTGAATTTTGCAAAAACAATTTGTCGTTAAACGGAAAATTAGCAATTGTTTTGCCTGTTGTTAATGAAAATAATTTCATAAAACTTTCATCGCAAATTGGTTTGTCCTGTAATAGAAAATGTTTTGTAAAACCAAATCCCAAAAAAGAACCGCATCGCCTTTTATTAGAATTTTCTTTTGAAAAACAAATTACACAAGTATCTGAAATTATTATCGAAAATGGTACTCGGCATCACTACACCGATGAATATAAACAATTAACAGAAGAATTTTATTTGAGTTTTAAATATTAGTTATTAAGTTATTAAGTTATTAAGTTATTAAGTTATTAAGTTATTAAGTTATTAAGTTACTTGGCTATTAAGTTATTAAGTTACTTGGCTATTAAGTTATTAAGTTATTAAGTTACTTGGCTATTAAGTTATTAAGTTAATGGTTATTATGTTATTTGGGGATTAATTTATTTTTAACCAAAGTCCGAATATAATTGTTAAATCGTCATGTTGAGGTACTCGAAACATGACTTTGTGCGTTGCAATTTACTGAGTTTAAATCGTAATCCTTCGAGAACCTCAGGATGACTCATTCCGTGGTCTGTGAGTCACAGACCACGAATGATAGAATCTGTATATTAAGTTTCCAATTTTCGAATTATTCTAAATCGTCTGTTTTTTGCAAGTGGAATTGTAAATATTATCTTTGTAAAAAAAAATCAAACGTTTCTGCAAAAGCAAATAAATTAATGATTAATTATTAATGATTAATGACGACCATTAAACATTAAACATTGACCATTAATTATTAACAATGTTAGATATTATTCAAATATTACCCGATTCGGTTGCAAATCAGATAGCTGCTGGCGAAGTTGTTCAACGTCCTGCTTCTGTTGTAAAAGAATTAGCTGAAAATGCTGTTGATGCTAAAGCAACACAAATAAAGGTAATTATTAAAGATGCCGGCAAAACATTAGTTCAGGTTATTGATAACGGTATGGGCATGTCTGACACTGATGCACGGTTGGCTTTTGAACGCCACGCTACTTCAAAAATCCGCAAAGCCGACGATTTGTTTGCAATAAACACATTTGGGTTTAGAGGCGAAGCCCTTGCATCTATTGCTGCTATTGCACAAGTTGAATTGCGAACTAAACGCTCAACCGACGAAATCGGAACTCTTATTTGTATAAACGGTTCTGAATTTGAAAAACAGGAAAGTGTCTCTTGCGAAAGCGGCAGTATTTTTAGTGTTAAAAATTTATTTTACAATGTTCCGGCTCGTCGCAGGTTTTTAAAAACCGATACTGTTGAGTTTCGCCATATTTTAGATGAGTTTCATCGTGTTGCACTTGCACATCCCGAAGTGGCACTTATTCTTATTCATAACAATTCGGAAGTTTATAATTTGCCTCAATCTCTTTTAAAACAAAGAATTATTAATTTATTCGGCAAAAATTTAACTAATGAAATGTTATCAATTCAAGTTGATACAACAATTGCATCAATCGAAGGGTTTATTGGCAAACCCGAAAATGCCCGGAAAAAAAGTGGATTGCAATATTTCTTTGTTAATCAGCGTTTTATGAAGCATCCGTTTTTATATAGAACTTTAATTAATTCGTATCAAAATTTACTTCCTCCCGGTTCTATTCCATCGTTTTTTGTTTACTTTAAAACCGACCCTAAATTTATAGATGTTAATATTCATCCTACAAAAACCGAAATAAAATTTGAAGACGAAAAAGCTACTGCTCAAATTCTTGCTGCTGCAATAAGGCAAACTTTAGGAAAATCGAATATGATTCCTTCTATTGATTTTGAAAACGAACCTCTTTTTGATGTTCATCCTTTGCGTAAAGGTCAAGCTATTGTTGAGCCAACAATTAATATAAACCCTGATTTTAACCCATTTGAAAACAACGATTTTGAAAAAAGTGATTTTAAAAACACAAAGCAAAACACTAAAGGATGGCAGGATTTATATAAAGTTATAGAACAAAACAACGAAAAACTTTTCGACAATAACAATGTTCAGAAAGAAAATAAAAAAAATGATTTTCATCGTCAATGTTTTAATTTTAAAGGGAAATATATTTTAAGTCAGGTAAAATCGGGATTAATGATTATTGACCAACATAGAGCCCATCAACGAATATTGTACGATGGATTTAACAAAGCCTTATCAAACAATAAAATAGTAACTCATAAACTTGTATTTCCTTGTAAGTTAGACTTGAATGTACAGGATTCAGAACTTTTACGTGAATTGTTATCTGAACTTATTCGATTAGGGTTTGATATTGTTGAACAGACTAAAAATATATTTGTGGTAAGCGGTATTCCTGCAAGTATGCAAGAATCAGATATAAAAGAAACAATCGAAAAGTTTGTTGGGATTTATCAAAAAGTTGAAGTGCTAACAAGCGATTTATCAAACTCAAAAATAATAGATAGTTTAGTTGAGTCAGGTACAATTCCTTATGGTAAATATTTGAATACCCAAGAAATGAATCATATTATTGATAATCTTTTTGCTACATCAAATCCTAATTATTCAACATCGGGGAAACTAATTTTTACAATTTTAAACTTTGATGAAATAGAAAAACTTTTTAAATAATTTTTAATGAATCAATTTGCTCCAACAGGGTTTAGATTAATGCCACCGGCAGTAAAAAACTTACTGATAATTAATGTGTTATTGTTTTTGGGAACAGAGATTATTAAATCTAAATTTGATTTCGATTTAACTCAATATCTCGGTTTGTATTATCCCGAATCGCAGTATTTTAATCCATACCAATTGATTACACATTTGTTTATGCACGGAAGCTTAATGCATATATTTTCTAACATGTTTGCCCTGTGGATGTTTGGTGCTGCTATTGAAAATGTTTGGGGGACAAAACGTTTTTTGTTTTTTTATGTTTTTACCGGATTAGGTGCAGCATCATTGCATTTATTGGTTAGTTGGTATCGAATAAACGAATTGCATACAGTAATTACAGCTTATCAAAATTCTCCATCGCCCCAATCTTTCACAAAACTTGTAATTGATTATTTTCCGGAATATAAACCTTCAGTTGCTCAATTTATTCAGCAATGGACAATCCACCCAAGCGACCCACAATTTTTTGCCGAAACTAATGAGTTTATTAAGAATCAGTTAGAAATGCGAATAAATGTTCCTACAATTGGAGCTTCGGGTGCTGTTTTTGGAATATTGTTAGCATTTGGTATGATGTTCCCAAATACTATGATTTACATTTACTTCTTTTTCCCTTTAAAAGCAAAATATTTTGTTATATTATATGGATTATTCGAACTTTACAGTGGATACAATAATCAACCCGGCGATAACGTTGCACATTTCGCACATCTTGGAGGTATGTTATTCGGCTTTATATTAATTAAATATTGGCAAAAAAAACAATTTCGAAGTTAGAAAAAAAAGACCTAACAGGTTTTGAAAACCTGTTAGATCTATACAAAACAGTAATATAAAATTATATTTGTCAAATAAGATTAAGAATAATTTATTGCTATGGATTTTTTAAAAATTGCAAAAAATAAATTAAAACAAGCCAACAGTTTTGAAAAAATACTGTATTTGAATATTGCAGTTTATGTTTTTGTGAACATTTTTAAAGTTGTTCTTTTTTTAATTCAAGTAAGAGATGCAGGAGTTTATTATCCTGTAAATTACCTTGCTTTACCTTCATCATTGCATATCCTAAAATATTTACCATGGACTGTTATAACATATATGTTTTTACACGAAGATTTTTTACATATATTATTTAACATGCTTTGGTTTTATTGGTTCGGTAAAATGTTTATTGCATATATTGGAGCAAAAAAACTAACAACAGTATATATTTTAGGTGGAATATTTGGAGCAATATTTTATGTTGCAGCATTTAATTTATTTCCTGTTTTTGCCCCAATTTTAGAACAATCTAAAGCTCTGGGAGCTTCGGCATCAGTAATAGCTATAGTTGTTGCAATTTCGTTTTATATTCCTAATAATAAAGTTAATTTAATGTTTATTGGCGAAGTTAAATTGAAATACATCGCACTTTTTACAATATTAATTGATTTTTTGAGCATTGCAACCGAGAATAGTGGTGGGCACATTGCACATTTAGGAGGCGCATTTTTTGGTTTTTTATACGCAGTTCAATTAAAAAAAGGTAGTAATATTTTGGGATGGCTAAATGCACCTGCTTTTTGGATTGGTTCTGTATTTAAAAGAAAACCGCGAATGAAAGCAACATATAACAAAGCAAAAGAAATGAACGACAGAGATTATAATTACGAGAAAGCAAAACAACAAAAAGAAATTGATGTCGTTCTTGATAAAATAGCTAAATCGGGTTACGACAGTTTATCTAAAAAAGAAAAGGAAATTTTGTTTAACTCAAGTAAAAAAAATTGAACGAAGAAAAACGCAAATCGTTATTACATATTCTAATTAAAAATTCATTTTTAATCGGAGCTTATTTTGTCCTTTTCCTATTAATTATTTCATTTTTTTCTCCATATATTTCGCCCGATTCGTTTTTTATTCCAGCATTTATTGGACTTGCTTTTCCTTATATTTTTGCAATTACTTTTGTCTTGTTTATTTTTATTTTATTTAGAAAATACAAAAAACATATTTTTATTTTCTTACCATTTGTTATTTATGGTTTTTATGTTTTCTGCAATTATTATAAGTTTGGTTTTTTTAACTCTCAGCCATTAAACAACAAAACTATAAAAGTAATGTCGTACAATGTAAGACTTTTCGATTTGTATAATTGGAAAAACAACAAGCACGAAAAAAATAAAATTTTTAAATTGCTCGAAAGAGAAAATCCTGCAATCCTTTGTTTACAAGAATATTACTATCAGAACGATGGCGAGTTTTCAACAACTGATACATTAATTAAATTTTTATCAGCAAATAACATACATGCTTATTTTCCTGTTGTTAACAAAAATAAATATTTTTTTGGTATTGCTACTCTAACAAAGTTCCCAATAATTAATAAGGGAAAAATCACTTTTAAAGGAACATCGAATATGAGTATATTTACTGACATTTTGTTGAATGGTGATACAGTTAGAATTTACAATAATCATCTCGAAAGTGTAAGACTCGGTAAAGAAGATTATAATTTTATAAATAAACTTGATTATAAGGAACTTAAAGACAGTAGAAATATAATTCGTCGGCTTAAAAATGCTTTTAAAAAACGTGCAGAACAAGCCGATGCAATTGCTGCTCATATTGCTTCATGTCATTATCCTGTAATTGTTTGCGGCGATTTTAACGACACACCTATTTCTTATTCATATAAAACAATTAGCAAAGAATTAAAAGATGCTTATTGCGAATCGGGCAAGGGCATCGGAAGCACTTACAATGGCAAAATACCGTTTTTAAGAATTGATTATATTTTACATAGTTCGAAATTTATTGCATACAATTTTAAAGTAAGCAAAGACGACCTTAGCGACCATTTTCCAGTTATGTGTTTATTAGGTTTAAAATAATCCCGAAATATCGGAATCAATAATCAGCATGACTCAATCACAAACAAATAACAAAATGTTCAACCAAAAAGATTTAGAACAATTGTTTCGTGTTTTTTTTACACCACTTTGTCAGTTTGCCCGAAAATACACAAACGATTTAGATTCAGCACGCGAAATTGTACACGATGTTTTTGTTACACTTTGGGAAAAAAGACAGGAAATTGACACCGATAAACAAATTAAATCATATTTATTTACTTCGGTTTATAACAGAAGTCTGAATTATATCAGAGATAATAAAAAATTCGACAAAAACATTGAACTTTCGGAACTTACTAAAACTGTTGACGAATCTAAAAAAGTTGAAGATATGATGGATTCGGTAGTTCTAAATGCTAGAATTCAGCAAGCATTGCAAAAGCTTCCCGAAAAATGCCGTGAAGTTTTTATTTTAAGTCGCTTTAAAGAATTAAAATACGCCGAAATTGCTCAAAAACTCGAAATATCTGTTAAAACCGTTGAAGCTCAAATGACAAAAGCTTTAAAAATTTTGAGAGAAGAATTAAAAGATTGTATGCCATTATTAATATGGCTTTTAAGTATTTATAATTTTATCAATTTATAATAAGGGTAAAACGATTGTTATGTGTATTAATGTAAGATGAACAAGGAACAAACAAATATTAAAATACTTGAGTTAATCGCAGCTTCGCTTGCAAACGAAATATCTGTTGAAAATAAAGTAAAACTTGAATCGTGGCTAAACGAAAGCCATGATAACGATGAACTTTATAATAATTATGTTAAAACATGGGAACTTTTTAATAACGTAGAAATTACTAATGAGATAAATATTGATGCCGAATGGGAACATTTTAAAAAGTCTTCTAAAATTTTTGACAAAAAAACTGAAAGCAAAGTTGTAAAGTTCAGATATACAGCATTATTAAAGTACGCTGCATCAGCAATTATTATTGCAACTCTATCAATTTTAACATATTATTTTATTGGTAATAATGAACAAAAAGAGTTATTTGCTCAATCACAAGCTCTTGAAAAAACTTTACCCGATGGTTCAACTATTAGCTTAAACTCAAATTCCAAGCTTACATATCCAAAAAAGTTTAACAAATCTCAACGAAAAGTAAAGTTAACCGGTGAAGCTTTTTTTGAAGTTTCTCATAATCCCGAACAACCATTTATTATTGAAGCAGGAAATGTTTTAATTGAAGATGTTGGAACTTCGTTTTATGTTCGATATATAGCTGATGAAAATAAAACAGAAGTTGTAGTAAAAACAGGAAAGGTTGCTGTATATAAATCAAATAATCCCGAACAAAAAACATTTCTTGAACCCGGCGAGCATGGCATTTTTGGCTCAACTAAAACTGATGTTGTTAAACTTCCTGAAACCAACGAAAATTATATAGCTTGGAAAACTCACAAACTTAATTTTGAAAATGAAAATTTGCAAAATGTTATAAAAGTTCTAGAACGAACTTACAACAAAAAAATAATTTACTCACCTTCAATTGCAAATTGTAAATTAACAGTTTCTTTTAATGAGCAATCACTTAATGCTGTATTAAATGTTTTAAAAGCAACTCTGAATTTAAACATCGTGCAAAAACAAAATTATATCGAAATTTCAGGTACAGGTTGTGAAAAATGAAATCAACTTTTATTAATAAATTCATATTTGTTATAACATTATCAATAATTTGTAATGCTTTAATTGCACAGGAAATTAATGTAAACAATAAAATATCAATCAAAGTTAAAAACAAACCTTTATCAGAAGTTTTAAAAGAAGTTACTTCTAAATCGGGAATTATGTTTTCGTATAGCCCTGACATTATATCCGAAAACACATTGATTTCGCTCAAAGCTAAAGAAAAGCCTGTAAAAGAAATATTAGACGAAATTGCCAACAACGTACAAATAAATTGGCAAATTGTCGAAAATCAAATTGTTCTAAAGCCAATTGAAAAAAACATAAATATACAAAGTAATAAAAACAGCAAAGAAAAATGTACCATAAGTGGCTATATAAAAGATAAAAAAAATGGTGAATATTTACCAGGGGCTTCGGTTTATATTCCAAATAAAAATATTGGAACAATTTCAAACTCTTATGGTTATTATTCGCTTACCTTACCTAAAGGTAATTACAAACTTGCATTTTCATATATTGGTTATAACATTAAAAATGTTGATGTTACGCTTGATGTAAACAAAAGTTTTGAAACTTTTTTAGAATCAAACGAAATTGCACTTGCAGAGATTGAAGTAAAAGCAAGTGATGTTACTTCAAATTTTAATAAACAAACGCCTGGTGCATTAAACATTAATCCTGCTATAATTCGTAAAAAGCCTGCACCTATGGGCGAACCTGAAATTATTAAAACATTACAAACATTTCCCGGTGTTATTTCAGGTGGCGATGCTTCGGTTTTTTATTTTGTCAGGGGCGGACAAAAAGACCAAAATTTAATTTTAATTGACGAAGCTCCTGTTTATAATCCTTCGCATTTATTAGGGCTTTTTTCATCGTTTGTTCCCGAAGCTGTTAAAAATTTTACGTTTTATAAATCGTATATGCCTGCAAAATTCGGTGGACGACTTTCATCTGTTTTAGATATTGTTACAAATGATGGTAACAAAAATAATTTAGCCGGTAATGTTGGTTTTGGTCCGGCAGCTTTTCATGTTCAGTTAGAAGGTCCTTTTAAAAAAGATACATCTTCGTGGTTTGTTTCATTCAGAAGGTCAAATTTAAACTGGTTATTTAAGCGACTAAATCAAAATTTCGATGTTAATTTTACCGATTTTAATGCTAAAACAAATATCAGACTTGGTAATAAAGATAGGCTTTTTCTTTCGTTTTACGTTGGTAAAGACAACTTTTTACAAACAACCACAAGTGATAAATATGGGTTGGAATGGTCTAATTTAGCTGGAACGGCTCGTTGGAATCATTTGTATAACGAAAAATTGTTTGCAAACACAACGCTCTATGCAAGTAAATATAATTATGATTTTTATTTATCTCAAAAAAACAATGCGTTTTGGAATACCTATATCGAAACCATAGGACTTAAACACGATTTAACACTTTATCAATCGCCACAAAACACTTATACCGCTGGATTAGGAATAGCATTAAATGCAGAAAACCCTGGTAATATAAACCTTAACAACGCAAACAGTAAACAAATTATTCCGGTTGTTGATAAATGTTATAACAATGACATCTGGCTATATATTGAAAACGAAAGAAAAATAAACCACTTATTTACATTAAATTATGGTTTGCGTTTGCCGTTTTTTCTTAATAATGGTCCAACAACAGAGTATTATTTTGATGATAATTATAATGTTAAATATTCTGTTGATTACAAAACAAAAGCCATTTATAACTATTTTGTAAATCCTGAACCACGCTTATTAATAAAATATATGCCCGCTCCTTTTTTTAATGTTTCAACATCATTTACACATACAGTTCAATATTTAAGACAACTTGGAACATCGCAAAGCCCTTTTACTTCGTTAGAAGTTTGGTACCCTGCTTCGCCCGGTTTGAAGCCCGAAACTGCCGACCAAATTTCTCTTTCTTTTGCAAAACTTTTAGTAAAAAAAGCTCTTGAAATTAACATTGAAACATATTATAAATGGATGCATAATGTAACAGATTATGTCGCTCATGCCGATTTGCTTGTAAATCCATTAATAAAAGGCGAACTGCGGCTTTGCGAAGGAAATTCTTACGGCATCGAATTTTCAATCAAAAAAAATTCCAGAAAACTGACGTACTGGTTAGGTTATATTTGGTCGCGTTCGTTTTTGCAATCGCCCGATATTAACAACGGAATAAAATATACAGCTTATTACGACCATCCTCATACTGTTAATTTTAATTTGCATTTTCAGGTAAAATCAAGATTTGCAATTTCGTCAAATTGGATTTATTCGACAGGTTCGCCATATACTGTTCCTACAAGTTTTTATTATTACCAGGGAATACAAGTTCCTGTTTATGCTCAACGAAACAATGTGCGTTTGCCCGATTATCATCGTTTGGATTTAAATCTGGAATTTATTTTAAACAAAATGCAACGAAAATCTCAACATAAATTAACATTTACACTTTATAATGTTTACAACCGTCATAACCCATTTTCTATTAATTTTAATAAAATAGTTGATGATGCAAATCGCTATGTAGTTCCGCAAAACACAAATTCAACGCCTGAAACAATTTCAACATATAAATATATTTTTGGTATAGTTCCATCTTTAACTTATTTATGGCAATTTTAAAATGAGAAAATTAATTTTTATATTATTTGTTATATTAGTTTCATGCGAAAAACCTGCTTATTGGGTTCTTAACCCGATTGAAGATGAACGTATTGTTGTTGATGGTATGATTACTAATGAAATGCAATCACATCAAATTATACTTTCAAAAATAAATACTTCACCCAATGATTCTTTAAAACCTGCTACCGGCGCCATAATTAAGATTAGAACAACCGACACAACATTTGAACTTATTGAAAATCCTGTAGGTTCCGGAGTTTATTTAACAGATTCTAATGTAAAAGGTAATGTAGGTGCAAATTATGAGCTTATTATAAACTTGAATGGAAAAACTTATACTGCTGACGATATTTTAAACAATGTTTTGCCAATGCCGGTAGCAAGCTGGAAAAAAGATGCAAACTCAGGACTATATTATTTTAATTTTGTTTGTAATAACTATAACAGTTTAGAATCGTCAATGTATAAATTAGAACTCGACTGGAGTAATGTTACAGGCTATACTCAACTTCCACCAAAAGAATGTAAAGCTACAATAGAGCATTATTCTTTGCAATCAGTAGATTTGGGTGAGCTTTTAGGACCAAAATTAGAAACTGTTTTATTCCCTTCAGGAACCAAAGTAATTGAAAAAAAATACTCGCTTAGTTCTGCTCATGCCGAATTCATTCGTTCTTTGTTATTAGAAACACAATGGAGTGGAGGATTGTTTGATGCATCACACGCAAATGTTACTTCTAATATTAAAGGCGATGCTGTAGGTTTTTTTGGAGCAAGTGCAGTCGTTTCGAGAACATTTTTTATTACTCCACAATGAGCATAATATCACATTGTTATAAAGCATTTATGTTTTTTTTATAATTTTTATAAGGGTATAAATAAAATTGTGTGTATTACATTTGAAATAAAATTTAATATTAATTTAAAAATTAAAAAATCATGAAAAAAAACATTTCAAAAATGATAATAGCAATACTAAGTATAGCAATTATCGCAACATCTTGCAAAAAGAATGAAAAAGAAGATGTACAACAATCGGCAGCCGACAATGCGCTTGCCGAAGCTTCATTTGAAGACGTTACAAACCAGGTTGACCAGGCTTATGAACAATCTACTTCAAAAAGTATTAATACAACCTGTGCAATAATCACTCATACTGATTTTTCTGATGGGATTTTCCCGGACACTTTAACTGTTGACTTTGGTACAGGTTGTACCGGCGAACATGGAGTAACTCGTTCAGGAAAAATTATTTCAACAATTACAGGTCGTTATCGTGATGCAGGTACTGTTATTACTCACACTTTAGAAAATTTTTACCGTAATGGCAATCACATTACAGGTACAAAAACTGTAACAAATAATGGATTAAATAATGCAGGACATATTTACTTTACAATAACAATTCGTAATGCAAGTATTACAACCGATAACGGAACAATTTCATGGACATCAGACCGTACCCGTGAATGGATTGCAGGAAGTGATACCCATGGTATTTTAGGATGGTTAGATGATGTTTATTTAATTACAGGGACCGCCTCTGGAACAAATGCACATGGCAAAACATTCTCGGCAACTATTACTAGTCCTTTAAGAATTGAGCTTTCGTGCAGATGGATTGTAAGTGGCTCATTTGAAATAACTCCTCAAGGTGGCGATACCCGTACTGTTGATTATGGCGATGGAACCTGCGATAATAAAGCTACATTAACATGGAGAAACAGAACTTATAACATTACACTTAGATAAGAAATAATACAGATTTAAAAGTTAAAAGTTAGATTTTAGAAGTAAGTAAAGAATAAGATAATGCTTCTATTTTAAATCTAACTTTTCACTTCTTACTTCTCACTTTCTAAAAAAGCCGTTCTTGAATTAGACGGCTTTTTTTATGCAAAAAATATAACAAAGATTTATGTCATGCATAGCATAATCCAAGTTCCTTTTGTCATTCTGAGTGATTAGCAAAGAATCTCATCCATAATACATATTCCTTGCACATCTGGAATGATATAAAATTATAGTTGGCTACCAATGTTGATTTCTTTATTCCTGTAATTTTAAATAAATCAGAAAAATTGCGATATTTGAATATTATTTAAAAATTAAGTTTAATGAAAACTTTCATATTAATATTATCGTTTACAATTTGTTATAATTTTTCTTTTTCGCAACAAGAAGATGAATTAAATGACGATTCTGTAAATATTTCGGGTTATATATCTCCTTTTTTTGAAACAGCTTCGATGGTAAAAAAATGTAGTTTTGTCGGAGGTTCGGGAGGTTTTTTTGTTACTCCAAATATAATAATAGGTGGTTTTGGAAAAGTTATGACTACATTTTTTAAAATTGATAGTTTAAAAGCCGACACCGTTTGGCAAAAAAAATTAGAACTCGACATGGGTGGTGGTGGTATTATTGCAGGATTTATGTTTATGCCAAAGAAAAAGATTCATCCTGTTATTATGTTATGGGCAGGAGGCGGAAGCTTATCGGTAAGCGATAAAAATAAAACAAGAATAAATGCCTTTTACGATGATTTTTTTATGTTTGATTATATTTTTGAATTAGATTATCGTCCTTTTAATTTTTTAAGCATAGGATTAGGTGCACATTATCAAATGTTTGCTGGATTAAAACTTTACGGATATAAAAACAGCGATTTTAACGGATATGGAATTTATTTTAATGTAAAAGTTGGAATGTTTTAGATTGTAAGGGCTTAAAGAAATTAACAATAAATTTAATAGACGAATAAAACGATTTATGATTTTTATTGCTGTATTTATCGGAATAATTGCGATTATTGTAATTCTTTTTTTACAACAGCCTCAATTTGGGCAACCTCCATCAGCAAAATTAAAAAAAGAGTTTTTAAAATCAAGAAACTATAACGGAAAAACATTTCAAAACAAAGATGGAATTACTGTTCATGTTAATTTTTTTACAATAATAAAATTAATGCCTCAATGGCTAAATGGAAAAGTAGAAAAAGTTCCTTCAAAGAAAATACCTATAGTAAAAAAAAATAAAGATGAATTTACAAATTTTCCCGATTCACTTATTAGAATTACATGGTTTGGTCATTCAACAGTTATAATTGAAATTGATGGTAAAAAGCTAATGATTGACCCAATGCTTGGCATGTCGCCTTCGCCGGTTTCTTTTTTTAGCAAACGTTTTTTTGATAGTTTGCCATTAGATATTAAAGATATACCACATCTTGATGCAGTTTTAATTAGCCACGACCATTACGACCATCTTGATTATTTAACAATACTTAAAATTAAAGATAAAGTCGGGCATTTTTATGTACCGCTTGGAGTTGGTTCGCATTTAAAAAAATGGGGTGTCGAAGAAAATAAAATAACCGAACTCGATTGGTGGGATGAAGTAGAATTTAAAGAATTGCGATTTGTTTGCACGCCTGCTCAACACTTTAGTGGAAGAAGTTTAGGTGACCGAAATCAAACTTTATGGTGTTCGTGGGTAATAAAAGGCAAATCGGGAAAATTGTTTTATAGTGGCGATTCGGG
This sequence comes from Bacteroidales bacterium, assembly GCA_036171495.1. GTDB lineage: Bacteria > Bacteroidota > Bacteroidia > Bacteroidales > GWA2-32-17 > GWA2-32-17. The sequence goes on along the minus strand of JAVHRE010000101.1, from coordinate 1,685 downwards.
TTATTCAAAAAATTTTACAAAAATCGGAGAAAAATATGGTCCATTTGATTTTTGCATGATGGAATGCGGGCAATATAACGAATTATGGAAAGAAATTCACATGTTACCTGAGGAATCCGTTCAGGCATTTATTGATTTAAAAGGAAAAGCGCTAATGCCAATACATTGGGGTGCTTTCAGTTTATCTTTACATAAATGGAATGAGCCGGTTGAAAGAATAACAAAATACGCACAAATAAAAAATGTATTGGTAACTACTCCAATGGTTGGAGAAAGTTTTATTATTGGAGGAAATTATCCTAATGAAAAATGGTGGCTTCAATAATTAAAATTCTGAATATGGTTTAATTTTATCAGCTTCATCTTGTGTAATCATCCTATTTTTAACCATTTCGTCAACGTTTTTTATTTCACATTGAATTTTACGATATTCTAATATTCTCAATATCAAACCCTTTGAAAAATAAGGATGTTTAATAAGTTGCTTAAAATCAGCTTTATTCAAATTTATTTTTTTAATATTTGATAAATCAACAATTACGAGGTTCTCTATTTTTGAATAAGTTTCCTGAGTAAAGCCAAAAACTTCTAACAATTGTTCTTTTTTAACAAAACCACCTAATCTGTTTCTGTATTTTATTATTAAATGCGAAAATCCGGGACCGATTCCCGGTAAAGTGGAAAGTTGAACAGAATCGGCACAGTTTATTTCAATTGCAGCAGTTGTCTTTTTAGTATAATTATTTTGCGGGTATTGCAATTTGTTTTCAAATTTATCTTTCCAATTGTTATTGGTTTTATAGTTTTTATAAAATTGATTTTTTTGAATTGAAATATATGGTTCGATTTTTATAAAAACAGAATCGGGAAAACCATAAATTTTGCTGACATCTTCATTATCGTAAAATCTTCCGCCTTTATTTCTGTAATTCAACAATGTTTTTACTAATTTTTGGGAAAGTCCTAATTTATATAACTCAATTTCAGAAACAGTATTAGGGTCGAAATAAAAATATTCTTTTTTAATTGTATCTAAATTAACAGCGTTCACTATTGAGTTTGAATCTTGATTTTGAATCAAAGAATTAAATTTATTTATTTCTGCTTCGTATTGCGAATAATCTACCTTTTGTCTTTTAAAAAAGAATCCTAAAATATTTGGCAAAATAACTAATATAACAATTAACGCTAATAAAACTAAAATGCCATTTCTTTCGGAACGCGTAAAAGTAAAATATTCGCGTAGTTTACTCATTAGTGAATGTTGTTTAATTAGGAACTGGTTATAACGGATTTTATTATTGACTATATTTTTTATTATATCGCTTTATGTGCAATGAGTTAGAATGTTTTTTTGTTTATAAAAAACATCTACATTTCTATTAACAGTTTTTTCAAGTGCTTCATAAAAACTAAAATATGAGTAAAGATAATTGTTATTTTGCGAAAAGAACAAAAAAACATATAGTGTGTGTACAAAAAAAATGACAATAAATGCCTTAAACTAATTGATACCATTAAACCTTTTATTTTTTTACAAAGCAACTGAAAGGAATATCCGTTATAAAGTCTTGTTTGATTCAGAACTTAGTGAACGATCTCACAGCTTGCCCTGAGCTTGTCGAATGGAACACCTTAATAAACAATAAATATGTGAGTAATGTTCGAATTCTCCCGCTCAGGCG
>JAVHRE010000100.1:0-5502 GCA_036171495.1 Bacteroidales bacterium | reverse complement strand
GTTAATATAATACATCGTTTTTTCATATATTAGCTTGACGCGTATGCGCCTAAGCGGGATAAAACCAACCAATTCAATGTTGGAGATAACTTCAACATTGGCGAGATAGTACATTTATTGGACTATTAAAGATACCGTATTGGTATTATCCATGTCTGCTCGCTTGTTTCGTAGGTATTGTTATAGTCATGTACATTTTTGTCCGTTGTTATACTCAAAGAAGTCGGGTTTACGAAAAAATAGAATGAATCGGAGAATCGGGGAAAGGGAGAATGGGCGACAAATCATCGTTTCACCCATTCGCCCCTTCTTCGTTTCAGCAAGCATTTTCGGAAATCAAATTATCTTCGGTATAATTGTAATTTACGATTTATGCGAATCAAGAGTTGGATTTTTTTAATTGGAATTGGTTTCATTGTTTTATTGTTTCATTGTTATTTAACCATTTAGCAATTTATTGGCTTAACAATGAAGCAATGTAGCAATTTAACAATTCTACCAATATGTTGTCCCGGAGTTTATCCTGACGCAGGAAGGGGGACTTTTAAATTTCAATCCTTAATTCGCACGATTTATTATTTCTTAAAATACTTTTTCATTAATTCAGCAAATAAGGCTTGTCCGAAAGGTTTAGAAATGTAGTCGTTGCATCCTGCCTCTATTGCCTTTTCTCTGTCGGTTGTTAAAGCATAAGCTGTTTGAGCAATAATAATTACATCTTTGTTAAATTGTCGAATTAATTTAGTGGCTTCATATCCGTCCATTTCGGGCATTTTAATATCCATCAGAACTAAATCAATGTCAGGGTTCTTTCGGCAAGCTTCAACAGCTTCAATTCCGGTTCTGACTTTTATAACTTCTTTGCTAAACATATTGACTTCCATTGTAATAAACATTTCTGATATTTCGTCGTCTTCGGCAATTAAAATTTTCAGCTTTTTAATTTGGTTATCTTCAATAACTGATGATACTTCATTTGTTATAACAATTTCATCTTCCGATACAGCATTGTAAGGAATGGTAAAATAAAATACTGAACCTTTTCTTCCTTCGCTTTCTACCCAAATTTTACCGCCCAGCATTTCCACATAAGCTTTTGAGATTGATAATCCCAACCCGGCACCTTCATAATTTCGGTTAAGAGATTCGCTGCCTTGCCTAAACCTTTCAAAAATAATTCCTTTCTGTTCCTGACGAATGCCAGAACCTGTATCTTTCACAAAATATTCAAGGTATTTACCCTTTTTTTCATAGCCAAATTCTATAGTGCCTTTATTGGTAAATTTGATGGCATTTTTTACAAGATTGATAAGAATTGCATAGACTTTCTCACGGTCTGTTTTAATGATAGCTTCTTTTGCCGGCAAATTATTCCTGAAGAAAATCTGCATACCTTTTTGTTCAACTTCCGGTTTAAAGAAGGTATGAATGTATTCGATTTGTTCGTTTATATTAGTCTCTGAAAAAGAAATTATCATTTGTCCCGATTCTATTTTAGAGATACTGATTATATCGTTGATAATATTAAGCATACGGGCACCGCTTTTCTCAATGATGTTGATATATTTTTGCTGTTTCTCATTAGACAACAGCGGTTTTTTCAGTAGCTCCGCAAAACCAAGAATGCCATTCATCGGAGTTCTTATCTCATGACTCATATTGGCAAGAAAAGCAGATTTTAATTGGTCGTTTTCTTCAGATTTTTCTTTAGCAATACTTAGTTCTTCGTTTATTTGTTTGTATTCTTCGTTTTGAGCTTCTATTTCTTTATTTTTTTCCTGAAGTTCAATTGTTCGTGTATTTACTTTGTTTTCCAGCTCTAAATTGAATTCCAGCAGACGTTTATTTTGTGATTTAATTTTTTCGCTCTGTTGATTTATTTCAGAATGTGCGTTTTCTAGTTTTTCATTTTTATTTGAAATAATTGCAGATGTTTTTTTCATTTGTAAAAGCATCCTGTAAATAACTAATAAAAAGATTAGGATGATGGTAAATACCGATATAAGAGAATAAATAATTATTCTTTGTTTTTTTACTTCTGCACTTTGCAATTCTTCTTTTTTAGCTAGTTTTTCCAATTTTATTTGGTTTTTCTGGTTTTCATATTTAGCTTCAAACTCTTTTGTTTTTGAAAAATAGGTTTCATCGAAAACAACAGACTTAATGCTATCGGAAATCTGTAAATACTTAAGAGCATTACGATAATCTCTCATATCATTATATGTTACATATAAACTGAATGCCACAAAAATCAAATTGTTTTTTAACCCTAAACTATCTGCAAGTTGATACCCTTTAAGACCATAAAAAACGGCTTTTTTAAAGTTTTTAATTTTACAATAATTGGAGCCTAAATTTCTGTAAATAATAGGTTTTTCTATTGTTTCTCCGTTTATTTCAGCAGATTTTAATGCTTTTTCATAATAAGTTATTGCAATATCAAAATTCGAAAGATTTTGGTGGCAGGCACCAAGAATGTTATAATTGCTTAAGTCGTATTTATTACTGTTATTTTTTTTAGACCATAAAAACGAGGTGTCAACATATTGAATTGCCATAATCAAATACTTGGGGTCATTAATTAGATTTTCTTTTGAATCCTTAAATGCAAGTTCAAAAACAACAGCTCCTAAACGATTATAGGCATGTGGTAAAAACGAATAAAAATGTTTGCTTTTTGATAAACGGATGGCTCTCTTAATAAATTCTGATGCTTTATCCAGTGTTTTGGTAGACCTGTAAAATTCTCCGATTGCGATATTTGATTGAATTATGTTGTCTATATCGTTTTTCTTTTCATATAAATCCAGAGCGTTAAATAAATAATATCGTGCAGAATCAATTACTCCTTTATCTTTAAAAGTTACACCTCTTTGGTAATAAACAGCAGCAAGTAAATTTTTTGAATTATTTTTTTTTGCTCTGCGAATAGCTTTATCGGAATAATATAATGCACTGTCTGGATTTATTTTATTATATAAAGAAGAAATTTGATTTAAAATATTGATTTGCTCATCTGCATTTTTATTGTTTTTTAGCGATATTTTAAGATACCCGATTTTTTCATTAATTGGCTGGGCAATTGTAACCTGTATTGAGCATACAAGGAAAAGTGTAAATAAAAAAAACTCAATATAATAGCTTTTGTTATAATTCATTATTTGAGAATTTGGTAAATATTATTTAATATGCTTAGACTTAGATAAACTGTTTGTTTTCTATAAGCCTCAACCTTTCATCTTGTTGTCAGTGATTATAGTGCTGACTCCGCACTTTTAATTGTTGTTTTGTTTATTAAAGCTAATCTCGTGTTGTTTCTATTGATTGAATATAGCGATTGGAACTACGAAACGACGTGCAATTTAATACAATTTACTGTAAAACCGCTAAAAAGTTTATTTAATGTTATAATTGTCAAGTTGCACATAACTGCACGTTGTTGTGGTAGGTGGTGTTATGCTTTCGTGTGTTATTTTGTCAATTCGTTAGCCTTGACAATAATAATTTTACCGTCTTTCGAATAAACAAAGTTGCCGTTATTTCTTTGTTTTGTAATTATTAATTTCTCAAAGGCTAATTCAATTCCTTTTAGAATTTTTTCACGTAATTCGATAATCTTTTTGTTATTCATAAGCTTGTGCTTTTATTTTGTTCCAAATATTGTGATCTTTAATTTCAACTTCTGTGTCTTTCAATCCTTCAGCAATTAGACTAAAAGGTCCTTCAGAATTATTTACAATTATCCAATAATCACAAATAGAAATATACTTATTTACCAAATTTGTAATACCAGTTTTATACCTTCTTCTAATTGTTTCTTCTGGTATATTATGTCCTCCTTCACTTACTCGTATTTTAACTCGTTGAATTGCTAAGTCAACACTATTAAGCCAGAAGAAAACTAAAGTCACAAAATATCCCTTTTTTTGTGCTTCCTTAATTAATTTGATGAAGTGTCTAGCTGATAAAGTCGTTTCAAATGAAAAATCTACTTGCAATTTAATCAATTCTTGAATACGAGTCAACATAATCTTTCCAGCGTCAATTGCTGCTTTCTCAGCCTGGAATGGGGATATTCCTTTTGCAATTTCATCCGCATTAACGAATTCATTACAATTCAGCATTTCAGGTAAAACAGTATATGAGGCTGTCGTTTTACCAGCTCCATTGCAACCCGCTATGATATATAAATTTGGCATAAGTAATTATACACAAATATAGTAGATTTTTTATTAAATCACAAGCTAATTTTAGGACGTCACACACATGAAGCATAACAGCCTGCTAAATTTTAACCGTGTGTTACCAACTGGCGTTATTGCTTGTCAAACAATTATTGTAACTTTTTCATATAAGTCAGGTAAGCAATTTTGTCTCATTCTGAATTTTGTTCCATGATTATGACCAGTTCTTGCGTCAAAGTCAACAAGGATGTTTCCTTTTTCCAGTGCATTCAAAAATCCTTCAAAGTTAAATTTTTGTAACATCTTGACTTTGCAATAATGATAAAATTCTTTTCCGTCTTCTTTTTTTACATTTGCTTGGACGTAAAAACAATTTAAAAGTTTCGTGCCGGCTTTGTTTGCCAAATCGTCAAATCCCCAATAAGGTTGAGGATTCAATTCTTTTAGTCCGATGTCCTTTTGAACCTTTTTTAACCAAATGGCGTGTTTATCTGATACTTTTTTAGCATTAAACGAAATTAATACTTTATTCTCTTTTCTGTCAATCTTAACCATGAATCCCCTGTCACTTGTTGAGTTCCCGTGTATTGTTTGACGAAATGACATTTCTGTTGAAGGATATTTTTTACCAGCTTCAGAATGTTTCCAACCATACATAGGTAAAAGCATTTGAGTCACAAAACCTATTGCTCTTGGTTATGGCTCAATATGAAATAATGTTGTCAGTGATGTTGTACTTAATCTTTGAGACTTTAATTCCCATTCTGCTGCATTTGGTATTGGTAAATTATTTTCTTTAATGCCAAGCAAATCTTCAAGTGTATTGCCAATACCACCATGATTACCATGTCTGTTATTTTCAATCCAACCCGTTGCTGCAATTTTTTTCAATTCAGCAATTAGCTGTGGTTTTGTATAAATTTTCATTATATGTTTTGAAATAATGTTAATGGTCTATATCGTAAAAGTTCATTTTTCTTTGTATTCTTGGCAATTCTTTTTTCCGACATTTCACAATATTCGGGCGATAATTCAATGCCAATATAATTTCTTTTTAAACCCATAGCAACAACTGCAGTTGTTCCGCTACCAGAAAATGGGTCTAATATTATTTTTGCAGTTGTAGAGGAAATTATTCTATCTATTAAGGAAACAGGAAATGGAGCAGGATGTTGGTTATTCATTTCTTGAGTAAATTCCCAAACATCACCAAAGGCATTAGCTTTTGGTGCAAGTTTAAATTTTTGTTTTGGAATTAAATAAATCACTTCATAAGTAGGCAAAAAATATCCTGGATTAAAATTAATTCCGCCTTTTC
>JAVHRE010000099.1:10343-23280 GCA_036171495.1 Bacteroidales bacterium | reverse complement strand
ACTTCATTATCGAGATAACGAATACCACGCTGAACAATATTCCATGCTTTATAATCGGTATTAACATTTATTACCCCAAGATGATCGAGGTGAGCAAAACCTGTAACAATGTGTTGTGTTATATAGCGGTCATCGGGCATTCCGGGGAACCACATAAAACCACCATTAGAACATTGAAGTTTTTCTAATTTGGTAAACGCTGAGTTTAAATTGTTCGACATGTTATTCAAATCGAAAAGCAATCCAATTCTGTGTTTGCGTGTAGTTTCATCTTTAGCATCTAACACCCATGGAGTTTCCTGCAAAAGCACATCTTTAAGTTCCTGATTTTTTTCAAGATTTGATAACAAAGCTTTTGAATCGGGAGTGTTTTTCCATGAATCGAAAACAGCTTTAATTTTTGGCGAAGAATTAGCAATATGAGAAGCTAATTTATTTCCGTAGTAACGTGAAAAAACCTGTTCGGCACACTCATAAGGATATTCAATAATATAAGGCAAAGCCTGAACAGCATACCAAGCTGGATTTGCTGTAAATTCCAAAGTTACTTTCTGATGTTTTAAAGTTGACGAGGAACCTGAATTCAACAATTTTGTGAATGTAAAATTCTTTGTGGTTTTTCCACGAATTGGCAATGGCATTGATTCTGTTACTAACATTCTATTTGTTAAAACAGGGATTACATTTTCTTCGCCATCGCTGAATTTTCCAGCTTTTGCAACAATTTTACAAGTTAATGCTTCTACTCCTTCGGGCACATTTAATTCCCATGAAAGGTTTGCTGATTGTCCTTTTTTAACAGTAAAACTTAATACGGCACTTTTGTTTCCAAAAAGATTGTCAACCGGTTTGTTTGTTAAAGCATCAAAAAGATAAAGTTGTGCCTGCCCTGTTGTTTCATTTTCGCCAAGATTAGAAACTTTAGACGTAACAATTATTTTATCATTTTCACGCATAAAACGCGGTAAATTGGGCATAACCATTAACTCTTTTTGAGTTACCAGTTCATTTGTTACGGTTCCAATTCTTAAATCTTTTGTATGTGCCAGACCTAACATCTTCCACTTTGTTAACGCTTCTGGAACTTTAAAAGAAATTATTATTTCGCCTTTTTCATTTGTTTGAAGATTTGGAAAGAAAAAAGCTGTTTCGTTGAAATTTTTCCTTGCCTGTACCAGACTTAAATTACTTTCACCAGAACCTTTAGCCTCTCCTCTTTCATTGCGTTCCAATTCTTTTAAAGCTCCTGTACTGCCTGCCGGAAGATTTGTAATTTCAGCATTTTTATCGCAAGCCACTTTTGAAACAGTAGTTACATCTCTTGTTTTATAAGCTTGTTTTTCATCAGCCATTGAAGGCGAATCTTTTCTAGATTGTTCGGTTGCTATTAGCATATCGCCACCTCTAACGCCATCATCTAAATAACCATAATAACTGTAACGATTATAAAAATAATTTTGCAAACCAAACATATCTAAATAATCATAATAACGTGTAGAATAATATGCAGGTTCATTAAAATAAATTTGTGCTAAAGCAGAGTTGGCGTTTGCAAACGACTGTCCCTGCGACCAGTAAAGGTTCGTATATTCACCAGGGTAAAGTGCTAAACTCCAGTTTTGCGGACGAAAAGCATCAAGCGATGCATCGTATAAAGTTGCAACCATTTCGGCAGCTACTTTATCTCCTTTTTTACCTTTAACAAGAATTTTCCACTCTTCCTGTTCACCGGGATATAGTTTATTTCTGAATGATTCGAAACTAATATCTAACTCTTTGTTAGTATAAGGGACAGCAACTAAATCGTAAAAAGTATTTGGATGGTTGTTACGAATTGAAGTAAAATGCACCGAAAGATTACCGCGTTGTTCTTCGGTAACAGGAATTTCAATTAACTTTTGCTCGTTGTTTAAAGTTAACCACTCGCTTTTTACAATTTTTCCTTTATGTTCAATTTCATAAAGTATTTTGGAATTTAACTCTGAAGAACCAATTAAAAACTTAGCTGTTTCGCCTGGTTCACAAGTATTTTTTATTGACGAAAACCATCCAGTTGTAGCATAAGGCATTTTAGTCGAAACAGGATTATAAAGAACAATATAGTCTTGATATTTAACATCTTCGCCAAAATTATCTTTCGAAGTAATTTCAATATAATAATATCCTTGCTCCCAATTTTTAATATCAGAAAGCTTAATTTTTTTGGAAACTTTAGAATTAAAATCTGACTCAAAAACTTTTTTACTTTTCTGCCAGTTAACAGGATTCTCTTCGTCTTTATAAGGAAATTGAGGAAATAACTTATTAAATTCAGTTTCTGTCATTTTATAAACATCCGGCAAACTCCAACCTCTAACCTGGTAAATTTTTGAAGGTTGAGTTAATTTGTACATTGTTATTTTTCCTGATGCCTGAACATCGTTACCATTTAAGTTTTTAGCAGTTATTTCTATTTTGTCAGTTTCAGAAACATTAATATTTCCGTACCAGTTAGTTCCTAAAACTAATGATTTGTATCCCACATTAATAGTAGTAGAAGTACTTCTTGTTTCTCCATTAATATCGGTAACATCAGCAGTAATAGAATAAGTAAATGCTGGTGAAAATTTAGCATCAATATTCAAATCGGGTTTTGCTTCGAACTCAATTTTATATTTTCCATCGGCATCGGTAGTGGTTGTTCCATAAGTCATAACAGTTTCGGAACCTAATGTTGAGTACGACCACCAATACCACCAGCGATATGGAAAGTAAGTTTTACGAGTAACGCGATAGCTAACTGTTGCATTATCAATTGAAGAACCTGCGTAAGCTTTTGCCTGTCCCGAAACTTTTACAATATTATTTAACCTATATGTTTCTTTTAAAGTATCGAATGCAACTTCAAATTTCGGACGTTTATATTCTTCAACCGAAAAATATTGTGTTCCATAACCACCCGCCGAAATGCTCATTTGACCGTTTAAACCACCCGAAGGCAAAGTAAAAGTTCCCTGAATACTTCCGTATTCGTTAGAAGTTAAAGTAACATCTTCTACTTTTTGGTAATTTACATCGTATAATGTTACAGTTGTTTTAAAATTTGGAATTATTTTATTTGTTGTTCCATCAGTATTTATTACAATTCCCTTAAAATAAAGAGTTTGTCCGGGACGATATATTGAGCGGTCGGTAAAGAAATAAACCCGTGGAAGAATTTTCGTATCATAACCATAATACCTGTATTGATAAAATGATTCATCAGTTACCAACCTGTCATTACCTTTTGTTAACTCAACAAAATAATAGCGGTAATCTTTAGGAGCAGGAACTGAAAATTTTCCATTTACATCAGTAATAAATGATGAAGATTTGTAATAGTCATAAGCTTGCAAAATATAACTGTAATCCTCTTTCCATAACTGAGCATTTACATTTTGTTCGGGAGCACCGGTCTGGCGGTTTAAAATAATAAAATCCATTTTCTCGTTATTAAACCTACGGCTTAAGTACGAAAGATTTGTAACATTAAAATACGCGTAACCGTATTCGTTTTTTTCCCATTTAAAATCTTTTCTACTGCTGGCAATTACAAAATATTGCCCAATAGGCATTGATGGCATAGCAAATTCAGTCGAATAATCCTGATAATCGGCACTATCAGGAACACCAATAGAAAATGTTTTTACAGGAATCTTTTTTATATAATACGAAACCAAAGTGCTGTCGTAAATATTTCTTGTTTTTTTCCTGTCGTTTAGCCAGTCAATTTTAACAATACGAAAATAAAGACTGTCAATATTTTTATAGTTTAAACGAGCAAGAATTGCTTTATCGGGCGACTGGTTTTTCTCAACAACAAAATCGAACGATTTAGCAAGTATTTTATTTTTTAATGCAAGGCTATTTGCTGCTCCTTCGGTATTCGGGTATTTTTTTATTCCTTCTTCAGCTATAGCAAAAGATTTTTTTATATATTCTTTGTACTTTGTGTTAACATTTGGCTGATATGTTTCACCTTCCTGAAAATAAAGTTCGCCCAAGTTCCAGATAATATCTGCACAAACCGAATCATTTTCAAATTTTTCTTTCAAATCAAGCAAAAAAATGGTGTATAAAGAATCTTTTTGCGATAAAACAGAGTTGTTATAAACAAATTTCAATCGTTTTAAATCGGCATCAACCAAAGCATATTTTTTGTCGTCGTTATTATGAAAAGCTAATAATTTTTGAAATGTTATAAGTGCCTGAAATTTTAACGATAAACTGTCTTTGCATTGAATTTTATAATTTGCAAAATCTTTTTCGTTTAAAAATAAATTTTCGTCGGTTAAATTAAATTCATAAGACGGACGGGTAATTCCAGCTTCTGAATTCATATAAAAATCAATAGCCCTGTTTGCAAGAAAATCAAAAAGTGTTGGACGATATTTTCTGGAGTTTGGATACAAAACTAAAATATCATCGTAAAGTCCTAAATCTGTTCTTTGCAAACTGTCAGTATTTTCGAGCGAAAGTTGGTAATATTTTATACTTTCTTCGATTAATTTTTTAGCATCCCAGGTAGCAATATCATCGGGTCTGAAATTACCGGTATTTGTTCTTTGATAAATTACATATCTGTTTTGTGAATAATATTGCCAAAAAAAATCGCCAAGTATTGAATGTAAAACAGGTTTTAATGGAAATTTTGCACTATCGGCTTCGGCTTTTAATTTTAAAATACTGTTTACAGTTCCGTTTTCGTCGGTTTGTAGAGCATATTTTGTTTTATGTAATAATGCTTTTACAATTTGAGCATAGTTATTTTCTTTTTTTGCCCTTGTATATATTTGCTCGACCATTTCAAGAGCAGATTGCGGTAAACCTTTAGTCTCAAAATCTGCTACCTGTTTCCATGCATCTAAATAAGAATCGCCTTTTTTAAATACTATTGGTTCTTTAGTAACATGTAAATTTGAAATTACAATTGCCGAAGCAGTTGCAAATACAGCAAGGAATAACATTACTGTGAAAAAACTTTTTGATTTTGTTGACATATTTTTAATTGTTAAAGTTTAAATGTTTAATAAAATAAAAAAATCAAAACGTAAGATGCAGGGTTTTTAAAATTCCATAAAAATGAACTGATAAATTTATCCAAAATTATGCAATAGGCAAAATTTACAGAAATATTTAAACAGAAAATAGGATAAATTAATATATTTGTAATAGAATAATATAAACAAATATTTTTAAATGTTTAATATTGGATAAGTTGGGCATAAAAAATTGTTAGCAACAAGTCGAGAAAAAAGACAAATGCTTGAAATGAATTTTGTACTTTATTAATATTTAAAAGAATGGCATCTAATAACAAAGAGTCCTTTGCAATAAAATTATCTATTTATGGCTCTATTATAATGGCTAGTACCGGCATTTTAGCTTCTATAATAGGCAACTCTATTTCCTTATTATTTGATGCTCTTAACACTTTAATAGCAATAGTCATTTCTATAGCAGGATTGCATATTTCAAAATTATTAAAAATAAAGTACAGTTCAAGGTTTAATTTCGGCTATTATTCATTTGAACCATTATTTGTATTAATTAATGGACTATTATTGATGACATTAGCCGTTTCATTATTTATTTCTTCAATACAAACAATCATTAGTGGCGGAAGAATAATTGAACTAACAGTTGTAACCGAATATCTGATACTTTCAGTTATAATATGCAGTTGTGAATCATTTATTTTAAAATATTATGCCAGAAAAACAAAATCAGAAATACTTCATGCGGAATCAATTAGCTGGATACTTGATACACTAATCAGCGTAGCCGTTTTATTTGTGTTTTCGATGTCAATCTGGTTAAAAAAAACTCAATATAGTTTCTTGATTCCCTATTTAGACCCAGGTATAACGATTATACTTATTCTTTCCTTTGTTTATCAGCCATTCAAATTAATCAAATCAGGAATATTTGATTTACTTCTTGCTGCACCACCTAAAAAGTCTATTAAAGAAATTAAGGAAAATCTTATAAGCAATAAACATAAATATGGATTTACGGAAATTAAAATACATGCTGCAAAAATTGGGAGAACAACTTGTATTGAGATTATCTGCTTTTATGATAAAAATTTTGAAATTAAAACAATGGAAACCTTAGATGTCTTGAAAAATCAGATTAAAATCGAAGTCAAAAATCATTCACAAAATTTGGAAGTTAAGGTGTCATTTAAAACATTACACGAATAGAAAGACATTGCAGCAAAAATGAAAGGAATTAAAACAATAAACAAGAACAGTCAGTTGCTAACACCATCTACGAAAAACAACTATCAGAATGTGCAATATGACAAAAATAACAATAAATAAAATATTTAACGGTTTGACAGGAAAGTGCAAGCAAATGCTCGTCGTTTCGTAGTTCTATCCGTTAATGCGTAAAAAAAATCGAAAACATTTGGAATATTTACAAATAGTATATACCTTTGTGGAATACCAAATTTTTAAAAAAATGAAAACACTTTCTTTAAAATTAGACGACACAATTTTCAATGAAACTGAAATAGTTGTTCATAGACTTAAAAAACCTCGTAATCGTTATATAAACGAAGCTTTGCTTTTTTACAACCGACTTCAGAAAAAAAGAATGTTATCAAAAAAACTCGAATTTGAATCTAAGCTTGTTCAAAAAGAATCTATGAAAATTCTTGCCGAATTTGAGAATCTGGAAGAGTATGACAATTAAGCAATTTGAAATTTGGGTTGCCAATCTTGACCCAAGACAAGGAACCGAAACTGGAAAAGTTCGACCAATATTAATCGTCCAGACTGATTTATTAAACAAAACTCATCCTTCGACATTGATTTGCCCAATAACAACAAACGTGCAACTCAAAAGCGAAGTATTACGAGTTCATTTAAAGAAAGGACAAGCAAGAGTTAAAGAAGATTGCGACATCATGATTGATCAAATTCGGGCAATTGATAACCATAGACTTATTAAAAAAGTTGGCGAGCTTCCAAATAACCTTAGAGAAAAAGTGAAAGAAAATATTTCGATTATTTTTGACATATAATAAAGCGTATTAAATGCTAACATAACTTACAGTAACCTACTGATATTATTACATCTATGCTGTAATATTTTACATCTCTTTCTTGCATTTTTCCAACAATAGCACCATGTTGAGTGGTGTGTCGGAAATTCCGACATACCATATTTTCATTCAAGTTCGCCTTCTTTAAAAATGTTTTGAATATGCTCATTAATGGTTGATTTAGCTTTACCAAAAAGCAATCCCATTTGGTCTTGAGTAAGCCACACAGTTTCACCTTCCAAACGAACATCTATTTTAACATTCCCATTAGCTGCTTGATATATAAGCATTTCTCCGGTTTCCATTAATGTAAATTGTTTCGATTTTTAATAAATAAAATTATAAATCATTTAAACGAAAAGTACATTTCAATTCCTAATTGTAAAGAAAATTGAAAATAAACATCATTTGTTTTATAAGGTGTATCAGAAACAGTTATGGAACTATAATCAATAGATTCATCAAAATAGTGCATAATTCGAGTTCTTCCATAAATTGATGTTTGCAATTTTTTATACCGAATAGAAAATCCAGTAAAAATATTTAAACCCAAATTAGATTTTTCATTTTTAGTTATGTTAATTTTTTTTCCGATCAGTAAATTTACACCTAATATATCTGATTGCATTGATCTAATGTCAAAAGTCGTAGTATTTGTATTATTATTATTTAGTCCAAAAATATATACAATTTTATTGGCTTCTAATCTTTTATAAAATAGTTCTGGAGAGAGATAAAACAGTTGATTTTTATTAAAAAAATAACGATAGCCAATTAAAAAATAATACGATTTAGCCGTACCACCATAACACCATGCAGCATTTATTGGATTGTATGGAAAAATCTGTTCTTTATTCGTTATTTGTGCTATTTGTGGTTTATAACCAAGTTCAATTTTAAAAGCATTATTAAAACTAATTTTTCTTTCATAAAACAAATGATAATCGTTAAAAAGTAATTGTGAAACTGAAATACCAATGTAATTTTTATTAAATTTAACAGTATCCTGCGAGTTTGCTTTATTGCTATTCAGGCAAAAAATAAATATTATCCCAAATATTATTATAAACTTTTTCATATTCCAGGAAAGTCACTGTTAGTTAAGGTCAGTTTAAAATTTGTATTTAATTTATTATTGGAAGAAGATGATTCCCAATATTCTTTAAGTGTATAATCATTTTGAGAAAGTAAAGTATCATTCATATAAATTTTTAAACCTTTTAATCCATATATTGAATTAGAATTATCAACAGTAGTATTTCTTGGATTATAAACTTCTACAAGTATAGTTTTTTTTTGTTCAGGAACAATTGTTATAATAGAATCTTTATTTATATTATTTATCGTACTATTATACAATAATCCATTAAATATTATTTTTACATTATAATTTGTATTATTAATAACATTATAATAATTTGTATGATAACTGCTTTTATAACAAGATGTTGTTATCACAATTAAGACTATAAAGAATAGCCAACATTGAATTAAATATTTCCGTATAATTTTATTCATCAATTAATTACTTGTTGAATTAATTATCAAAGTTATAAAAAAATAAATAAAACATGTTTAAACTTTTCCTTCTTCAATTCTTTTTAAATGGCAAAATGCCAGTTCATTAGTTTTTTCATCTCTTAAATGTAAACCATTTCCTTCGCAATATTTAAAAGAATTGCAATCGGCACATATTCCTGTTTTTGTCCAGCTACGGTTACGATATTTTTGATAGCGGTTATTCCAAACATCAACAAAATCGTCTTTGTAAATATTTCCCTGAATAAAATTATCACGTAAACTCGGACAAGCCGAAATAGAGCCATCAATTAAAACTGATGCCGTATTTATTCCAGCACCGCAAACAAAAAAATTATCCCGAACATCGCCTTCATATTCGCCCAAAAAGCCCTCGCAACCATAATTTAATTTTATTTTATTTGTCTTTGCTTTAGTTCCTTATAACAAATCACATAATTTTATCAAAAGGTTTAACTATGCTTTCAATTCTGAAATCAACATCATTTGTACTTTTCTCTTTTTCAAAAATTATAAATATGTGCTTGTTTAGTAAATTTTTAGGACTAATATTTATTTTTAATTGCTCTTTGTAAACTGCTGATTTAACTGTTTTTGAAATTTGTTTGTTTTTATTCAAATTTATAAAATACCTTAAATAAGAACTTAAAAATATTATTGGATAAAAAAATGGAAATAACAATAATGAGCCTTTACTTAATCGTATATATTTTATTTCTTTTATTTTAAAACCCGAAAGTTTTGCAAGAATTCTTAGCTTTTGTAATCCTATTAAAAAAATATGTCCGTGATAAATTTCATTAGTCAATGTTTTGTCCGACATCCAAATATCGTCAATTTCATTTGGTGGCATTTGCTTAGCGGTTTCGCTTTCGAATAACAAATAGTTGTATTTCGCAGCCAAATTCGAGTATGATGGCGTTGTAATTAACAATTCTCCACTTTGTTTTAAAACGCGATTAAATTCTTTTAAAACTTTTAACTGGTCACTAAAATGTTCAATTCCTTCTTGGCAAATTAACATGTCTGCATAACTATCATTAATTGGCATTTTGTTTAATACATTTGCTTTTTTACATTGAATATTTTTGAGCATAAAATATTCGGGAAACAAATCGAATGGTTCTGCTTTAGCTCCAAAATTTTGAAGTAATTCAGTTGTTACTCCATTCCCTGCCGGAACATCAATTACAATTTTATTTTTCAAATCATTGGCATGATTTTCAAAATACTTTTTTACATAATATTTGAGGCTTTTAGTATTGTTTATGTTGTTGTCAATCATTTTGTTGCATTATTAAATGATTAGTATTTTATTATTTAGGAATAAGTTTCAAAATTAATAAATTAAATAAAGATATAATTTCATGCCGATTAAGAGAAATTATCCGCCGGTTATTTGTTTAGTTTTTAAAATGAACTTTTAATAAAAATTCAAGTAAAAAAACAATGAAATACAGTATTAATAATGAAAATTGATTTGCATTGAAAAAAATTATAGTGAACTTTAGCAGATAGTGCTAAAATGAATGGTGTCTAAAAAAATTGCTGATTTCTATCGGAACAGAATGACAGTGGGGTGAGATGGCATCTAGTTCTTTTTGTCATTCTGAACTCTATTACGTCATGCTGAACTTGTTTCAGCATCTAACCCCAAATACATGTTTCTTGTTCACACGAACCAATTTTGAAAATGTAATTTTTCCCCAAATTAAAAGTACTAAACAGTTCAAATCTGCGAAAATCCACTTCATAATATTCTTAAAACCTAAATCGTTTTATCTCTACTAATAAAATCTTTGCCATAAAAGTTATGGCATTCATCAATTTTTGACAAAAAAGTATTATTACCTGTAACCTTTACCGTAAATTTGCGTATAAAAAAATGTGAAAAACACTTGTTTTAAATAAGTAAAAACACTTCATTGATTATAAATGTCTTAAATTCAAATATTTGAAACACACATTACTTATATTATCAATTGTATTATCATCATTAATTTCTAATGCACAAGGGTGGATGTGGGCAAAAAATTTTACTGGTCCCGGACAAAATATGCCAAGAAGTATTATACAAGACAATCAAGGGAATTATTATGTTTATGGAAATTTTAGTGGAGTAGCTACTCAAGATACTGTTTTTATTACTTCATTAGGTGGACAAGATGCCTTTATTGCAAAATATAATAAATTAGGACAAATTCAATGGTTAAAACAACTTGGTGGAGATTTAATGCAAAATGCTGTTAATATTATTAATAGTTATGATGGTTTAGGTTTTTATATACTTTTATCAAATTATGGAACTTGTAATTTTGATGGCAATATTCAAACCACCACAGGTGGTCAGGATGTATATATAGCAAAATATTTATATGATGGAACATTACAATGGGTAAAAGATGTTGCTTATGGACCAACTAATCAAGTAAATCCACAATTCGTCATTGACCAAAGTGGGAATTTAATTATTTCCGGTGGTTTTTTAAACTCTGTAACATTTTCGGGAGGTATGTTAACAATATCTACAGGTTCTACTACTATTCAAAAATTTATTGCAAAACTTGACGCAAACGGTAATCTTATTTGGGCAAATATGGTAGCTGGAGATAACACTACCTCAATTATTAGAACTATTACCTCTGTAAACAATGAATATTATTTTAGCGGTAATTTTATTGGAAGTATTTATTTTGATGTAGGAACAATTACATCTAAAACATTAAATTATAGAGATGGATTTATTTATAAAACTAACAGTAGTGGAAATGGCATTTGGGCAAGAAAAATTACATCAAACAATAACGATACTTATGTTTATGGGCACACCGCCGATTATCAAGGTAATCAATATGTTGCAAGTTCTTATTATGGAAGTAAATTAACAATAGATTCTACCATTACAGACACATCAAAATTGAATTTGGTAAATGTTAATTCCGGCACATCCGATTTGTTGATTTTAAAATATAACGCAAATGGGATTTTACAATGGGCAAAAACAACCGGTACTACAAAAAATGAAACAGGCAATGAGATATTCTATAAGAACAATAAATTAATTATTACAGGAACTTATGAAGGAAAAATTGGTTTTGGTAATTACACGTTATTAAATTCAGGTGGAAGTGATGCTTTTATAGCTGAATGTGATGTAAATGGACATTTTTTTAATGCTAAAAACGCCTCTGGGAAATCTACTGATGCTGGTTATGCTTGTGTTTATAGTTCAACCGGTAGAAATTATGTGGCAATTGGAGATTATATTTCAGATACACTTACTATAGGTACAAATCATCTTTTAAATGCTTTGCCGGGAACAAGAGATGCCTATATTGCCAGTTTTGGTTGTTTCGATAGTGTTCAATTTGCTGTTACACCCGTTTCCTGTATTGATGGTATGGGTTTTCCGGTAGTTGATGATGGTTCTGTTACTGCCACACCTTCCGCAGGCAGCGAACCGTATATTTATTTATGGTCTAATGGTGGCACCACAGCAACAATTTCTAATCTTGGATTAGGGAATTTTATTTGTACTGTTACAGGTACAAATGGTTGTACATTAATTGATACCGCTGTAATTGGCTCTAAACCTTTATTGCAAGCTTCCATTACAAATATTATTAATGTAAATTGTTCGGGACAAAGTACAGGAAGTGTTACCGTTACAGCTACTTTAGGAAATACTCCCTATTCTTACTTATGGTCGAACGGGGCAATTACTGCTACCATTTCAAATGTTACAGCAGGTATCTATTATGTAACTGTTAGCGACCAATGTGGGACGACTGTTGTTGCTTCAGCAACAATAACAGCCTCTTCAGTAGTTACAGCAATAATTTCTGCTCAGACGAATGTGGTTTGTAATGGTGGTTCAACCGGAACGGCAACGGTAACTGCAGGTGGAGGTTCATCGCCTTATACATATTTATGGAATGATCCTGCCCCGGCACAGACAACAGCAACATGTACCGGTTTAACAGCAGGCACATGGACAGTAACAGTAACTGGTGTAAATGGTTGTACTGCAACGGCAAGTGTTATAATTACACAACCGGCAGTTCTTGCTGCTATTATTTCAGGCACAAATATTACATGCCGTAATGGCAATAATGGAACAGCGACAGTATCTCCTTCCAATGGAACTTCTCCTTATACTTATAAATGGAGTACAACCGCAACTACTCAAAGTATTTCAAATCTTGTAGCAGGAACTTATAGGGTTACGGTTAAAGATGCCTGTAATGCTACAATAGTAAAAAGTATTACGCTTACACAACCGGCAGTTCTTGCTGCTATTATTTCAGGCACAAATATTACATGCCG
>JAVHRE010000099.1:0-10243 GCA_036171495.1 Bacteroidales bacterium | reverse complement strand
TTACACAACCGGCAGTTCTTGCTGCTATTATTTCAGGCACAAATATTACATGCCGTAATGGCAATAATGGAACAGCGACAGTATCTCCTTCCAATGGAACTTCTCCTTATACTTATAAATGGAGTACAACCGCAACTACTCAAAGTATTTCAAATCTTGTAGCAGGAACATATAGAGTTACAGTTACAGATGCCTGTGCTTTTACCATTGTGAAAAGCATTACGCTTACACAACCAGCGGCTCTTGCTGCTATTATTTCCGGCACCAATATAACAGCATGCAATAATGGAACGGCGACAGTAACTCCTTCCAATGGAACTATTCCCTATACTTATAAATGGAGTACAACCGCAACTACTCAAAGTATTTCAAATCTTATAGCAGGAACATATAGAGTTACAGTTACAGATGCCTGTGCTTTTACCATTGTGAAAAGTATTACGCTTACACAACCAGCGGCTTTAACTGTATCAACTACTATTGTTAAGACGTCTCCTTGTATAAATACAGGTCAAATTACAGCAACACCTTCAAATGGAACTTCGCCATATACTTATCTTTGGACTAATGGTGCAACTTCTCAAACAATTTTTAATCTTGCTTCAGGAAGCTATACTGTTACAGTTACCGATGCATGTGGAACTACTAAAACCAAAGCATCAACTGTAAATAAAAAAACCATATCAATAACTACTGTAATTACTTGTTCGTCACCATTATGTAACGGTTCTATTATGGCAAATGTTACCGGTGGCGATACTCCTTTTACTTATTTGTGGAATAATGGACAAACTACTCAAACAGCTATTAATCTTTGTTCTGGAACTTACCGTGTAACAGTTACTGATGTAAATGGTTGTACGGCACGCAAAACAAATATTACAGTTGGAGCATGTTTAAAATCTATTGAAACAAATATTGATGAAAATTCTGTTTCAAATGAAATAAATGTTTTTCCAAACCCTGCTTCATCAATACTTAAAATAAGTTTTAACGAACAAGCTCAAACTATTGTTAAATTAAAAATATATAATTTGTTAGGGGAATGTGTTTCAACTGAAACATTTAAAGAATTTTCAGGAGCAACTATAACAAAAGATATAAGTTCTTTTACTAATGGACTTTATTTATTAATATTAACTTTGGATGAAAAAGAATTTACCCGAAGAGTTGTAATTCAAAAATAAAATTATAGTCCCGATAAATTATTTGAATTATTTTTTTTGTCATGTTGTTCCGATAGATATCGGAAGATTAGCGAAACATCTAATACCAATTGTGTTTATATTTTAGTCCACTGATAAAATATAAATTACAATGGTTAATGCCGATAATAAATGAAAATAGTACAATGAGGCAAAGCCAATATTGGACTATATTGAATTTAATATTGGTATAATCTATAAAACGCGAATGATACTGATTTCGCTTTCGTTTGTGTCTTCACAAACGCTCTCTTTATACTGAATGAAATCAAGTTTGCAAAAATATTTTCACGAAACGAATAAGTGACGAATCGGAGATTCGAAGCTATCGTATGACAAAAAGGAGTTCGGAATAACAATGTAGTAGGATGTCATAACTCCCCACTGTCATCCTGAGTTTGCGAAGGATCTCCACAACACTTACTGCTTGTTTTTATTGTTAATTCGATTATACGAGGAGTTTGTATTTCAAAAAAGATTCTTCGCTAATCACTCAGAATGGCAAAAAAAGGAACGGTGGACAGTGAACTCGAAACTAAAAACCATAAACAAAAGTAGTAAACTAAGAACATTTTTTAACTTTAGCCACTTCTTTTTGGCAACCTTTAACATCACATAAAAGTCTAATTTAAAAAATATTTATTTATTTAATTAATTTATTTTTATAATTTTGCCTCAATATCCTAAAAATATTTAATATGAAAAACAAAAAAGAAAAGGATAAAATAGTTGAAAACCTATCTCCAAATTTAAAAAAGTGGGAAGTTCCTAAAATTATAGATATTAGTGTATTAAAAACAAAACACGGTTCTGCTGGTAGTTTAAACGATGGAGGTTCATATCCAACTTCATTAACTTAATTATTTGCAATCATGAAAAAAAGTTTATTTATTATAATAATAGTATTATTTAATTTTACATTATTATTTGCTCAAAAAAAAGATTTACTATGGGTAAGTCTATTTACAGGGTTAGGACAAAATCAACCTACCGAAATGACAAGCGATGCATCTGGCAATATATATGTTGTCGGACAATTTACAAGTACCGTTAGTCAAGACGCTTTTACTTTAACCTCTAGTGGAAGTTCCGATGGATTTATTGCAAAGTACAACAAAAACGGACAAATACAATGGTTAAAACAAATTGGAGGCGCAACAATAGAAGACCCACAAAATGTTGTTCTAAGTAATGATGGGAATTATATATACATTTCTGTACAAAGTAATAGTAATCCTGTAAGTTTTGATGGAAATAATGTTGCAGGTACAGGGCTAAATGATATTTATATAGCAAAATTTGCAGTTGATGGAACTTATCAATGGGCTCATAATTCGGCTTATGGTGCTACTGCTCAAATTACACCACGTTTAAGAGTTGATGGTTCAGATAGTTTAATTTTGACAGGGAAATTTATTACCGGTGTCACATTTTATGGCGGTGCAATTTCTTTAGCTGACGGGTCTGGTTTACAGCAAATTTTTATTTCAAAATTCGATGGCAATGGAAACACATTATGGGCAAAGAAATTAACTTGCACTAACAATATGACATTAATTCGTTCTATTTCGGTTACTGCAAGTTCATATTATTTTAGTGGCTTGTGGGCTGGAGACCTAACATTAGATATTGGAGTTTTAAGCAATGCGGGTAATAGAGATATGTTTCTTTATAAAACTGATTTATCGGGTAATGGTACTTGGGTTAGAAAAGTTGTTGGTTCTGGTGATGATTATTGTATTCGACATAAAGGTGACGCATTAGGCTATCAATTTTTAACTGGTTATTACAATAGCCCAACATTAACAGCCGATTCAACTGGAGCATTAACTTCGGTACTTACTTTCCCAAATGCAGGAAGTAATGATATTTTTTATGCTTGCTATGCTCCCGATGGCACTTTGCAATATGCAAGGAGTTATGGTTCAATCGGTGATGACCAAGGTAATAATATTTTTGCTAATAGCAATCATGTTGTAATTGGTGGTCAATATACAGGAGCTATTAGTTTTGGAAGCTTTAACCTTTCTAATTCCGGCAATACTGATGCTTATATGGTTGAGACCGATAGAAATGGAGCTGTTTTATCTGCAAAAAGAGCTTGGGGCACTAGTACAGATATTACAAAAACGTGTAATATTGATGTTAATGGAACTAATATTTTCTGTGGTGATTTCATATCAGCTACTTTAAATATTGATGGCAAAATTTTAAACAATGCATTAGCAGGTGTTCGCGATATGTTTCTTGTAAAATTTGGAACAATAACTATAACACATACTATTACAAATGTACTATGTAATGGTGGTTCAACCGGGCAAATTTCTGTAGCTATTACCGGCGATGGAACTCCGCCATATACATATTTATGGAATACTGCATCAACAAACGATACGATTACTAATTTAACAGCCGGCTGGTATAAAGTTACTGTAACTGATGCCAATCTTGCTACAAAAGTAGATTCTGCACAAGTTACCGAGCCTTCTGCTATTGCTGCTATATTTGCTGTAACTAACACAAATTGTCCTTCTTCTACTGATGGTGCAATAAATTTAACTCCCGTTGGTGGTACTTCACCATATACTTATTTATGGAGTAATGCAGCAATTACAAAAGATATTTCTGGGCTTGCTTCTGGCTGGTATCATGTTACAATTACTGATATTAATTTATGTACAAAAGTTGATTCTGCTCAGGTGTTAAACCCTGCTGTTATGCTCCTTACTGCTTCTGTAACAACTCCAAGTTGTGTTCCCGGTGGAGATGGGGCAATAGATTTAACTGTATTTAACGGAACAGGTTCTTATACCTATTTATGGAATGACGGTGGTGGAAGCACAACTCAAGATATTGGTGCACTTATTTCAGGAACTTATTGTGTAACTGTTACTGATGCAAATTTATGTACTGTTACTGGATGTTATGATGTAATAAATCCTTCAGCACCACAGGTAACTTTTACAAAAACTGATATTTCATGTGTTCCCGGAAATGATGGTGCGATTGATGTTTTAGTTAGTGGAGGTACAATACCTTATACTTATTTGTGGAATGACGCAGTTTCGACTCAGGACAGAACGGCATTATTTGCCGGAAGTTATATTCTAACTGTTACCGATGCAGCAAGTTGTTCGGCTACAACTGCTACAATAGTTTTATCAAACCCAACTCCTCCTTCAATTTCATTTGTAAATACAAATCCTACTTGTGTTCCCGGAAATGATGGAGCAATTGACCTTATTGTTTACTCTGGTAACCCACCTTATACTTATTTATGGAGTAATAGTGCAACTACACAAGACCTGTCTTCTTTATCTGATGGGACTTATAGCATTACTGTTACTGACACTAAAAGTTGTACTGTAACGGGTTCTTCAACAATAGCCCGTCAATTTCCAACGGCAACAATAACTCCTAACGGAGCAACAACTTTCTGTCAGGGACAAAATGTTATTTTACAGGCAAGTGTTGGAAGCGGAAACACATACCAATGGCAGGAAAACGGTGTTGATATAGCAGGTGCAGTAATTTCAGCTTATACTGCAACAACTTCTGGAAATTATACTGTAATTGTTAATAGCTCAAATGGATGTGCTGATACATCAGCAATTACAGTTGCTACTGTTAATTCATTACCAACTATTTATAATGTAACCGGCGGTGGAAGTTATTGCTCTGGCGGAGGAGTTTTGGTTGGATTATCAAATAGCGATTTAGGAGTTAACTATGAATTATTTTTAAACAGTATTACAACTTCAAATATTTTAGCAGGAACAGGTGTAGCTTTAGACTTCGGACTTCAAACTGCTGCTGGCACTTACACAATAATTGCTACTGATGCAACAACAACTTGCACATCAACAATGAATAGTTCTGCAACTATTATTGTAAACGCATTACCTGCTACAAATATAACTCCTAACGGAGCAACAACTTTCTGTCAGGGACAAAATGTTATTTTACAGGCAAGTGTTGCCGGCGGAAACACATATCAATGGCAGGAAAGCGGTGTTGATATAGCAGGTGCAGTTACTTCTGCTTATACAGCATCAAGCACAGGAAATTATACTGTAATTGTAAATAGCTCAAATGGATGTGCTGATACATCAGCAATTACAGTTGTTACTGTTAACCCATTGCCAACTATTTACAATGTTACCGGCGATGGCAGCTATTGTTCTGGTGGTGCAGGTGTTTCGGTTGGTTTATCGAATAGTGATTTAGGTGTAAACTACGAATTGTTTTTAAACGATGTAACAACTTCAAATATTTTAGCAGGAATTGGTGCAGCTTTAGACTTCGGACTTCAAACTGCTGCTGGCACTTACACAATAATTGCTACTGATGCAACAACAACTTGCACATCAACAATGAATAGTTCTGCAACTATTATTGTAAACGCATTACCTGCTACAAATATAACTCCTAACGGAGCAACAACTTTCTGTCAGGGACAAAATGTTATTTTACAGGCAAGTGTTGCCGGCGGAAACACATATCAATGGCAGGAAAGCGGTGTTGATATAGCAGGTGCAGTTACTTCTGCTTATACAGCATCAAGCACAGGAAATTATACTGTAATTGTTAATAGCTCAAATGGATGTGCTGACACATCTGCAATAGAAGTTGTAACAGTAAATACTTTACCTGTTGCAACTACTGCTCCCTTATCAAATACAATTTGTGAAGGTTCAAACGTTGATATTACAGTTACACTTACCGGAACCGGACCTTGGCTAATTTCAGGAACTGAAACATTAAATGGAATTACACAAAACACATTTACAAATGTTCCTGTAGCAGTTTCACCTTATACAATTACAATTACACCTTCTGATGGTACTTATGTTTATAATGTGTCATCTGTTACAGATGCTAATTGCACAAACTCAACAAATGCAGGTGGAAATTCTTCTACGGTAATTGTTTCGCCACAAATGATTTTGTTTTTCTCAAACACAAATCCAAGTTGCGGAGTAGGAAATGATGGTGCTATTAATTTAAGTGTTTTAAACGGAACATCTCCTTATACTTATATTTGGAATGATGGTGCTTCAAGCACTACTCAGGACTTAACAAATTTAACAATTGGCACATATACAGTAACTGTCACAGATGCTGCAGGTTGTATAATAATTGATTCAACAACAATAGTTAATCCATTTGCACCAATTTTAGGATTTAGCACAACTAATCCAACTTGTGTTCCTGGTAGTGATGGAGCAATTGATTTATCAGTTTTTGGCGGTGCAACACCTTATACATATAGTTGGCTTGGCGGACAAATAACAGAAGACTTATCGGGATTACTTGCCGGAACTTATTCTGTTATCGTTACCGATGCAAATGCATGCTCATCAACCGGAAGTGCTACATTATACAATAGTCCTTTACCAATTCTTTCTTTTGTTATTACAAATGAATCGTGTGCCGGCGGAAATGGTGCTATTGACATGACTGTTACAAATGGAACATTATCTTATAATTATTCATGGTCAAATGGTACATCAACAGAAGATATTAATGGATTAGTTGCAGGAATTTATCGCCCAACTGTTACTGATGCAAATGGCTGTTCTGCAACAGATTCTGTAACAGTAGAAACAACACCAACATTAACAGCAACTTTAAATGCACATACATTAATAATTTTCTGTGCTTCAAACTCAAATGGTGAAGCAATAGTTACTGCTCAAAACGGATTACCTCCTTATACTTATGCTTGGTCAACTTCGGTAACAGATACTATTGCTTATGCCAATGATTTAGGAATAGGTATTAATTATGTTACTGTTACTGATGGCTGTGGAACTCAAGTAATAGATTCTATTGTAATTACAAGTTTACCACCAATGGTAGCAAGCATAACTTCCTCAACTTATGCTAACTGTGCTTTGTCAGCTGATGGTTCAGCTACTGTAAGTGTAAGTGGAGGAATTGCACCTTATACTTTTATTTGGTCTGGTTCGGCAAGTACTACTATTACTGCAAACGATTTAACTGCTGGTATTCATTATGTTACAATAAGTGATTATTGCAATTCTAAAATTGATTCTGTTAACATTATAAGTTTACCAGCATTAGCTGTTTCTGTTACTTCATTATCGCAGGTTTCGTGCACAGGTGGAAATAATGGTTCTGCTGTTGCGGTTGCAACAAATGGAGTTGGACCTTTTACATATTCATGGACAACAGGTGAAGTAAATGATACAGCTATAATGCTTGTTGATGGCTTAAACAATGTAACTGTTACGGATGGTTGCGGACAATTGGTAGGGTCGGTTTTAATAACAACTGCATTACCTTTATCTATTGCAATTACACCTCCTTCTCCAACATCATGTGCAGGAGGAAATAACGGAGGTGCAACTGTTATAACAACTAATGGTTCTGCACCATTTACATTCCAATGGTCAACCAATAGTGCATTTTCTGATACATTAAACACAAATGCTTTTGCAACAAATTTAATAAATGACACAAATTGGGTAAGAGTAACTGATGCTTGTACATCAAAAATTGATTCAGTAATTATTGCATCGTTACCTCCTTTAACAACTTCAATGAGTTCATGGCCGGCATCTTGCCCAAATAAACCCGATGGCAAAGCAAGGGTTGATGTTTATAACGGTGCAGGTCCTTTTACTTATGCCTGGAGTAATTCAATAAGTACTGGTTGGGTTGCAATGGACTTACTATCTGGAATGAATTATGTTACTGTAACTGATGTATGCAGTTTATATATTGATTCTGTTAATATTGGAGTAAAAACTCCATTGAGCGCATCAATTACAAGTTCAAGTCCTACTTCCTGTGCAAACGACACTAATGGAACTGCAATTGTTACCGCATTAGATGGTGGATTACCTTATTCTTATGTCTGGAGTGCATCAACAAGTACAAGCGATACAGCATCAAATTTACCTGTTGGGAATCATTTTGTTACGGTTACCGATGTTTGTGGTTCGCTTGTAGTTCCTTTTGCAATTACAAGTACTCCTGTTGTTACGGCAAGTATTTCAAAACAAAATGTAAAATGCTTTGAGCAATTAAATGGTAGTGTAATTGTTACACCATCAAACGGAATCGCACCTTACACTTACACTTGGGGCGATACAATCTTAACTGATTCGATGAGAACAAATATTGGAGCGGGTTTATATTTTATTACAGTAACAGATCATTGCGGAAATTTTGTCGATTCAGTAACAATTAATCAACCAGGAGCTTTATCATTATCAACAATTAATACAAACGTTTCATTTACGGGATTATCTGATGGAGTAATAGATGTAATTATGTCAGGTGGTGTTCAACCATATTACTATAACTGGTCAAATTCTGCTTCAACCGAAGATTTACATAACATTGCCGAAGGGACATATAATTTAACTGTTACAGACGAAAATGGTTGTATTATAAATGACAGCATTACAATTGTTACAAATTCTTGGCATATAGAAATATACAAAGCATTTACACCTAATGGTGATGGTAAAAACGATATGTGGAATATTAAACATATTTCGGCATATCCAAAATGTAACGTAACAATATTTGACGAATGGGGTATAAAAGTTTTTGAATCAACAGGATATGAAATACCTTGGGACGGTAAAAACAAAAACGGGAAAATATTACCATCAGCTACATATTATTACATTATTGATTTAAAAGATGGCTCCAAAGTATTTACCGGTTCGGTTGCATTAATTAAATAATTTTTATTAAACTTGAAATAGTAGGAATGATGTTAGAAATTAAAACAATAGAAATACATAGAAATACATAGAAATAAATAGAAATAAATAGAAATACATAGAAATACATAGAAATACATAGAAATAAATAGCATACAATAGTCACTCAATAGTAATACAATGGTCATTCAATTGTTTGACAAAGTATAATAATAGTATGACAATGAACATAGAACAATGAACTTTTTTAAACAATATAACAATGAACAATAAATAGCAACCCAATAGTAAACAATTTTTTAAATGATAATACCAAAAACATGAAGAAAATATTTTTAGTTATAGCAGTTTTGGCAATAGTTCAAACTATTACTGCACAACAACTAACATCTGTAAGCCAATATATGGAAAATAAATATGTTTTTAATCCGGCAGTTGTTGGTACTTTGCCATATAGTCCGCTTGCTCTAACATATAAACGTATGTGGACAGGCATGGACGATGCTCCAACAATGCAAATGATAAGTTCTCATTTTTTAGCATCTGATAATGTTGGATTAGGTGGAAAAATATTTAATTATTCTACCGGCGCTTTATCAAAAATGGGCATCGAAGCAACTTATGCATATATTCTTCCGGTAGGTAATTCCGGAGCAAAATTATCGTTAGGAGTTTCGGCTCAACTTTATCAGGTTTACTTAAACAAAAACAAACTAACTCTTGAGCAAATGGATGATGATGTTATGCTTTTTGGTTCCGAAAAATTAATTTCGCCAGATGCTGCTTTTGGTGCATACTATTACACCGATAAATATTTTGCAGGATTATCTGCTTATCAATTGTTTAACAGAAAAGTTGATATGATGACCGACAAAATACTTGAAAACAGACAAGTTCGTCATTACTTTTTAACAGGTGGTTATAATTTTGATATTAATTCTAATTTTTCTATAGAACCATCATTTCTTGCGAAATTTATTGAAGCAGGAATTGCCCAGATTGATATAAATGCAAAAGTTACATATAAGCAAATGGTTTGGTTTGGTTTATCGTACAGAACTCAAGATGCTGTTGCAATAAATCTTGGTATTCGTAAAGACCGTTTTATTTTCGGTTATTCTTACGATTATTCCTTATCAGATATACATAAATATAGTGTTGGTTCGCACGAACTTTTGTTCATTGTTAAATTTAACAGATCGAAACCAAAGTTGTAATTATTTGTAATATACCTTATTAATGTTGCAGTTATTTTTATGATTGCAACATTTTTTTTATAATAATTAGTCGAACCTTAAAAACCCTTTTTTGAAATTATTGTTATTGTGAATTTTA
>JAVHRE010000098.1:21259-23315 GCA_036171495.1 Bacteroidales bacterium | reverse complement strand
TAATAATTAAACGATGAACAAAGTGAAAAGTAAGAAGTGAAAAATAAAAACAGTAAACAAATTCTTTTTGTCATGTTGAGTGTTTAGCGAAACATCTTTTCTTAAAATGCACTTTATGAGAAATACATTGAAATAGATTGAAATAAATAGAAATAATTTGTAAAAACAATGAACAGTAAACAATGTCTGAACTATGAACATTTTTGAACAATAATAAATAATATTATGAAAAAACAAATTAACAAAAAGGTACAAAGTACAAAGTACAATGTGCGATTTATTATCGCAGCAGTTCTGTTTACATTGTACATTGTACATAGTACATCCTACATTGCTTTCGCCCAAAACAATGCCTTGATTTTAAATGGCGGCTATACAGTTTTAAATGGTGGAACAAGTGCTACACCTGTTTATCTTGTCATTGATCAAAGCAACACTTCGGGAATTGTCCGGAACTTAGGGCATATTATTTCCGAAGGACAGTATAATTACATTAAATGGAATGCAGGAACAACAACTGGTAATTATGTTTTTCCTTTCGGAGTAGGAACAACTGATTACATTCCGTTTACTTTTAATAAAACTACAGCAGGAAGTTCCGGCATTAGCATGTCAACATGGGCTACTAATCAACAAAATATGCCTCATCCCGGTATTAGCGATGTGGCGGCAGTAACTAATATGCTTTGTACTGCCGATTCTATTAGTTCGGCAATTGATAGATTCTGGGACATCCAATCTTCTGCAACTGCTGATTTAACATTTTCATATCGTGGCTCCGAAAACACCATTACTGGTCAAACCGACACTTTAAAAGCTCAGCATTGGAACGGAACTTCATGGGATGCACAAGCAGGACCAGGTAACCCCGGTGTAACAGCAGGTATTGGAACTGTTGGTCCTATTACAGGACAATCATCCTTTTCTCCATGGGTATTAACAAGAGGTTTGCGTGTAACAGCTTCTGCAACTTTCACAACTATTTGCTCCGGAAGTTCAACCCAGCTTAACACTACACTTTACGGTGGCTCGGGAACTTCCACTTATACATGGGCATCTATACCTGCCGGTTCTATACCGTCAATTGCAAATCCTACTGTTTCGCCTACTGTCAATACAACTTATTATGTAACAGTAAGTAATTGTGCTACTAATGTTACAGGCAGTGTTTCGGTTAACGTAAATAATTTACCACCTGTATTTGCAGGAAATGATGCTTCAGTTTGCACCGGAGGTTCTACAACTTTAATAGCTTCAGGTGCTTCAACTTATTTCTGGGATAATGGTCTTGGTGCGGGAAGTTCACAATTAGTTTCACCGGCAGCAACAACCACTTATACCGTAACCGGAACCGATGTAAGTGGATGTTCCAATACCGACCAGGTAATTGTAACTGTTTCGTCATCACTTAATCCAGTTATAACAGGTCCTACAGCATTTTGTACAGGAAGTTCAATAACACTTGATGCTGGCTCAGGATATACAAATTTCGTTTGGTCACCTTCTGGGAACACACAAACAATAAATGTAACAACAGCCGGTGCATACTCTGTAATAGTTACAAATGCAAGTGGTTGTACGGGAACATCTGCAATTGTAAATGTAACTGAAAATGCTTTACCAAATGTGAGTGCAGGAAATGACCAGTCAGTTTGCACAGGCACAGCAGTAACTTTATCAGGAACAGGTAATGCAACTTCATATACTTGGGACAATGGAGTAACAAATGGAAGTCCTTTTACTCCTGCTGTTGGTTCTGTAACTTATACAGTAATCGGAACCGATGGAAATAGTTGTTCAAATACCGACCAGATAATTGTAACCGTAAATGCTTTACCTGTTGTTAATTTAGGTTTAGATGTTGTCCAATGTGGTGGTACAGTTAATTTAGATGCAGCAAATGCTGGCTCTACTTATTTATGGTCTGATGTTTCTCATTCAGCAACTCAAACATTAGTTGCTTCTACAACCGGAATATATTCTGTAATTGTAACTAATACAAATGGTTGTACAGGCACAGATACAATAAACGTTGCTATAAATGCTTTACCTATAG
>JAVHRE010000098.1:0-21159 GCA_036171495.1 Bacteroidales bacterium | reverse complement strand
CTCAAACTCTAATAGTTTCTGCAACAGGAACATATTCTGTAACTGTTACAAATACAAATGGTTGTACAGGCACAGATACAATAAACGTTGCTATAAATGCTTTACCGACTGTAAATGCAGGTTCTAACCAGATAGTTTGCTCAGGTATAGCAGTAACTTTATCAGGAACAGGTAATGCAACTTCTTATGCATGGGATCACGGAGTAACAAATGGAAGTTCTTTTATTCCTGCTGTTGGCTCAGTTACATATATCGTAACTGGTATCGGTGGAAATAGTTGTACAAATACCGACACGGTAGTTGTAACCGTAAATGATTTGCCAAATGTAAATGCAGGTATTGACCAGACTGTATGCAACGGAACTTCCGTAACCTTATCAGGTAGCGGAGCTTCTACTTATGTTTGGGATAATAGTATAACAGATGGAACTTCATTTACACCTGGGATAGGAACTGTAACATATACCGTAACAGGTACAGGTGCTAACGGATGTACAAAAACCGATAGTATTACAATAACTGCAGTACCTGCACCAATAGCCCATGCCGGTAATGATACCATTATTAATCTTGGGACAGATGCTTCGTTAGTGGGTTCTGCGACAGGTGGTTCAGGTTCTTATACTTGGTCATGGAGTCCTGCTGGTTATTTAACTGATTCTACTATATCAAATCCAATAGCCAATCCTTCAATTACAACAATATATACACTTGTTGTATCCGACAATGGCTGTACAAGTGCTGATACCGTAGTAATTTCTGTTAACGAAGAATGCGAAGTATTTGTTCCGTCAGGGTTTAGTCCAAATAGCGATGGTAAAAACGATATCCTTTATGTTAGGGGAAATTGTATTAAAACAATGGATTTCAGAATATTTAACCGATGGGGCGAAAAAGTTTTTGAAAGCACCGACCATAGTATGGGATGGGATGGAACGTATCGTGGAAAAGCAGCCGATACCGATGTTTTTGTTTACTATCTTAAAGCAGAAACTGTTACCGGTAAAAAGTATAACACTAAAGGAAATATAACTTTAATGAGATAATAATGAAAAATTGTCTGAACCACTGATTAAATGATTTACTATGATTTTGAAAATTCATTTTTTAACCCGACAGGTCGCAAAGCACCTGTTGCAGGCAAGAGGGCATGCCCCCTTGTCAAAGCACTTGTTGGGTTTTATCAGCGTAATCAAAAAAATCAAAATAAAATCAATGGTTCAGACAAAATAACAATAAACAATTTAAAATTTAAAACCATGAACAATTTAAGATTTAAAACCATCACAGCAATTGGAGCTTTGCTAATCCCGGCTTCAATATTCGGGCAGGATATTTTATTTTCTCAACCACTTCAAGCGCCTCTTATATTAAATCCTGCAAATGCAGGTGTACCATACAATTTGCGTGTAACAGCAAACTATCGTTCACAATGGCGAAGCGTAACTACACCGTTTACCACAATTGCAGCAGGCGTTGATGGTATGGTTATGTCACAGGGAACAAAAGGTTCATCGCTTGGTGCAGGCTTATCGCTTACTAATGATCAAGCCGGTACTGGTCATCTTACTACAAGTCAAGCGATTTTGTGTGTTTCCGGAAAAGTTACCGTTGCAAAATATCAAATCCTTTCGGTTGGCATTTCCGGTGGAATTATACAAAGACGAATTAACACAAACGATTTAACATGGGATGAACAATATAACGGAGTAGCTTACGATGCAACTTTACCAAACGGTGAAAGTTTTTCGGGCTCTAAATTCCTTAACGGTGATTTTGGCTCAGGAATTCAATGGAGTTACGGAAAAGGACAAAGTACACTTTCATCAAACGACCAGTTTGGAGCACAAGCCGGAATTTCAGTTTTTCATGTAAATAGCCCAAATACCGGATTTTATCAAATTGTTGATAAACGAGCCATTCGCTATTTATTCCATTTCAGCTTTTCTTATGGTATTAAAAACACTAATATGCAAATTTCGCCCTTACTTTTGGTTGAACGACAAGGTCCTGCACAAACAATTTATGGAGGAACATTTATTAAATACAAATTGCAGGAATCGTCGAAATATACTGATAACCTATTATCAAAATCTATAAGTATAGGCGGCTTTTATAGAAGCGGAGATGCTGCTGTTGTTGCAGCCCAATGCGAACTTGGGCAAATATCATTTGGTATAAGTTACGATATTAATGTTTCATCTTTAACAAATGTAAGTTCAGGTCGTGGCGGTTTCGAGATTTCTTTAAAATACATACCGCTTATTGGGTCACAAGGTGGAAATAGGCTACTTTAAAAGAAAAAATGTCTAAACTTCCGATAAATCGAAACAAGTGATTTATAGTATACTCAAAGAAGTTGGGTTTACGAAAAAATAGAATGAATCGGAGAATCGGGGAAAGGGAGAATGGGCGACAAATCACCGTTTCACCCATTCTCTCCTTTTCTGTTTCAACAAGCATTTCCGAAAATCAAATTACCTTCGGTATAATAATCTGCCTTCCGTCTTTATCAGCATTTTTGTAGAATGGTTTTATTGGTTAAACAAAGTTGTTTATGTTCTTTTTTTTTTATTATTTTACCTATTATTTTATATTTTTAAATTTTAATTGACAATATTTGTCAAATGTCATAAATATTTAAAAAAATCCACTACTTACCGACAAAAATTTAGAGAAATAAATGAAATCCCATGAATCCGATAGCTATCGGAAGTCATATAATACCAATTCTTAGGTCAAATTGTCCTTTGGACTAATTTGTATTCCGAAAATGTATATTTATATAACAGCCTACCATTAACAAAGTCATGGTGAGTAGCCTACCCTGAGCTACGAAGAGGAATCGAACCATTGCCGAAAAGTAGTTGAAATATCTTTGTAATAAGTAATTCGATAACTATCTAATTATAAAACGTTTTTAAGTAACTTTGTTGCAAAATCTTATTTTAATAAATTTAGTTGGTTAGTAATAAAAATAAGTATAAAAATTTTTATCTTTTACATCAAAACTATCAATTTTATTTATTAACAATGTTAATTATTTATTTTTTAAACAGTTCTATTTTACTAAATTTCTTTAACGTTTAATATCAGTCCTTTTACTTTTTTTATAATTGTTAATTAGTTTTAAATAAAAATTTATTAATGGTAAAAAATATATTTTGAAAACTAAATTTCTATTTTGCTATATCTATAATTTTATATTAAAAAAATCATTTTGACTAAATTTTAAAAAAATAACTAACAATTAAACTAACTTATTTACTAATTTATTTATCATTTTTTTTATAATTAAAACTTTATAAACATTGTTAATTACTTTATATAATAATTTGATTTTAAAATATATTTATTGTTAATTAAATGTTATTAAAAATGAATTTTTAAATTTTAAAAGATTTCTTTTAAAATTTTTTAAACAATATTAACCGAATATTATCATAATTATTAAAACACTTTTTAATTTTTTATATTATAATAATTATATAAAGTTCATATTTTTTTAAAATAAAAATTATGATTAATTAAATTAAGGAGTTAATTTTGATTTTTAATTTTTTTAAAATTATGGGTGATATTGAAGATAAAGGTTTTTTAGATATAAAAATTGATGATAAAATAGATGTCGTAAAAGAAATAACAAAACTTAAAAAAGAAAAAAATGCTATACTTTTAGCACATTATTATCAAACTCCTGAAATTCAGGATATAGCCGATTTTGTTGGGGATAGTTTACAATTATCACAAAAAGCTGCTGATAATAATGCCGATATTATTTTATTTGCAGGTGTTCATTTTATGGCAGAAATTGCAAAAATACTTTTGCCACAAAAAAAAGTATTAATACCTGACATGAAAGCCGGTTGTTCGCTTGCTGATTCCATTCCTGTAAATGAATTTATTAAATTTAAAGCAAATTATCCAGAGCATATTGTTATTTCTTATGTTAATACAAGTGCTGAAATTAAAGCATTATCGGATATTATTTGTACTTCTTCAAATGCAGTAAAAATTGTTGAGAGTTTTTCGAAAGAGCAAAAAATTATTTTTACACCTGATAAAAACCTTGGTAATT
The DNA here is from genome assembly GCA_036171495.1 of Bacteroidales bacterium. Classification (GTDB taxonomy): domain Bacteria; phylum Bacteroidota; class Bacteroidia; order Bacteroidales; family GWA2-32-17; genus GWA2-32-17. Next base: position 17,081 of record JAVHRE010000098.1, on the reverse strand, counting down.
ATATAAATAGTTTAACTGGCAGAAATATGGTTATTTGGGATGGTGCCTGTCATGTACATGAACAGTTTTCGCTTGAATCAATATTACAGCTTAAAAAGGAAAATCCAGATGCTAAAATTATTGCACATCCGGAATGTAAAAAGCAAATATTAATTGTTTCAGATTTTATAGGTTCAACTGCTGCATTGTTGAATTTTACTATAAATGATGATGGAAATAAATATATTGTTGCAACTGAATCAGGAATTTTACACCAAATGCAGAAAAGTAATCCTAAAAAAATATTTATTGCAGCTCCACCAATAGATTCAACTTGTGGTTGCAACGATTGTAATTTTATGAAATTAAATACAATAAATAAAATTTATATAGCCCTAAAATACGAAAAACCGGAAATAATTTTGTCTGATGATTTAATTAAAAGAGCAATCATTCCTATTAAAAGAATGTTGGAGTTATCGGGGAAATAGTTATAAACGTAAGTCATACTTCGAGAACCTCAGTATGGCAAAACCATTCATTAGTCTTTATATATTCAGACACTCTGAGGTTCTCGAAGAGTGGAACTAATAGAATATTTTGAGGTTCTTGGTCAGTCTGAGGTTATAGAAGACTGACTATTACTAAAGTAAGTAATCAAAAATTTTGTTTTTACTTTTCCAATAATCTTTTCAAAAGCCTCTGATGGAGTATTTTTAATATTTTCAACACTTTTAAATTCTTTCAAAAGAATTTCTATTGTTTTTTCGCCAATACCTCTAATATTTTGTAATTCAGATTTTATAAATTCATTAGAGCGTTTATTTCTGTGAAATGTTATACCAAAGCGGTGAGCTTCATCACGCATACGTTGTATAAGTTTTAAAACTTCGGAACGCTTATCAAGATACAAAGGTATAGAATCATTTACTTTATAAATTTCTTCTAATTTTTTTGCAATTGATATTAGCGATATTTTGTTATTCAAATTTAGTTTTATTAATGCCTTATTAGCGGCATTAATTTGCCCTTTTCCGCCATCTATTATAATAAGTTGAGGTAAGTGTTCTTTTTCTTCTATCAGTCGCTTATATCGCCTCTCAACAATTTCTTCCATCGAAGCAAAATCATCTGGACCAACAACAGTTTTAATATTAAAATGACGGTAATCAGATTTACTTGGTTTGCCATTTTTAAAAACAACACACGATGCAACAGGATTAGTTCCCTGAGTATTAGAGTTATCGAAACATTCTATATGAACCGGAAGTTCGGGTAATTGCAGAGTGTTTTTTATTTCTTCAAGCAAACGGATATTAATCTTACCGTAATCTGCCCGAAGTCTTTTTAAAGTAAAATCGTGTTTAAAATGTTTAATGTTATTTTGCGATAACTCAAGAAGTTTTAGAAGCTCTCCTCGCTTAGGAACAATAAATTTTACATTATTTAATTTAAAATCAAGGTTAAAAGGAACTACAATTTTTTCGGATTTAGATTTATATAATTCACGTATATTTTGAATAGAGTTTAAAAGTAAATCGGAATCAGTTTCATTAATAAATTGTTTTAATAACAAATTATGAACCTGAATGATGCAACCATTATTAATTTTAAGATAATTAACAAAAGCATATTCATTTTCTTTTGTTATTGAAAAAACATCAATGTTATTAATTTTAGGATTTGTAATTATTGATTTTGTTTGAAAGTTATCTAAAATTTGTAATTTGTTTTTAATATCATTTGCTTTTTCATATTCCAAAGAGTTTGAGTAAAATAACATTTTACTTTTTAAATATTTATTTATTTCTCTTAAGTTTCCCTTTAATATATTTATTATTTGTTGTATGTTATTATCGTAATCATTACTGTTTTGCAAACCAATACAAGGTGCTAAACAATTTCCAATTTGGTATTCGAGGCATGCTTTAAATTTCTTTTTTTCTATGTTGTCTTTTGTTAAATTGTAATTACAATTTCTTAACTGAAATAATTGTTTAATTAAATCGAGTAAAGTTCGTAACAAATAACCCGAAGAATATGGTCCAAAGTAATGATAATCAGTATTTAAAATTCTTCTTGTTTTAAAAACTTTAGGAAATGGTTCGTTTGTAATACATATCCATGGGTATGATTTATCATCTTTAAGCAGAATGTTATACCTTGGCTTATATTGTTTAATTAGGTTATTTTCAAGTAGTAAGGCATCGTTTTCGGAGCCAACAACAACATACTCAATATTTGTTATTTTTGAAACAAGCAGTTGAGTTTTTGCATCTTGAAAATTTTTATTAAAATATGAACTTACTCTTTTGTTTAAATTTTTAGCTTTACCTATGTAAATAATTTTTTCATTGAAATCTTTAAATTTATATACTCCCGGATTTTTGGGCAAATTGCTTACAAGTGATAAAATATTTTCATTTATACGTTTCACGTGAAACATTTAATTTTCGAATAAATTTACAAATTTTAAAGTTCTAATATCAAATAATCCTTTATCGCCAATTTTTAATTCTGGGATTACTAATAATGCCATAAATGACATTGTCATAAATGGAGCTTTTAAAGTGCAACCTAATTTATTTATTGCAAAATCGCTAATTGATTTATATTTTTTAGCAACTTCTATAGCACTTTTGTTTGTCATTATACCACCAATTTCTAATGGCAATAGTTCATTTATTTTCCCACAAAAAGCAGATATTCCACCTTTAGATTTCACAAGTAAATTTATTGCGTTAGCAATATCTTCTTCTGACTTTCCTATTGCAATTATATTATGACTATCGTGGGCAATAGTACTAGCAATTGCACCTTGTTTTATATTAAAGTTCTTTATTATACCAACTATTGGTTTTATGTTTTTTTTATACCTGTTTAAAACGACTATTTTATTAAAACCATTTATTAATTCATTATTTTTTTTAAATATTTGTTCACTTTTTATTTTCTCTTTTTTTGTAATTAATTCTCCATCTTTAACACTAATTACATTACAAAAATTTCCATTTATAATAATTTTAATATCGTTAATATTAATAAAATCAGCTTTAAAATTATTTGGAGAATTTTTGTCAATTTGTTCATAAGTGTTTTTTAAAACATCTATTCCATTTATAAAAACTGAATTTATTTTATTGTAATACTTGTCGTTGCAAATAACAAAGTCTGCCTTATCATTTACTTGTAAAATTCCTACAGGAATGTTATAATGTTTAATTGGATTAATTGTGCAAGAACGTAGTATATTAAAGTAATTCAATTTTTTATCGAAAGCCTTTTTAATAATCAAATTGATGTGTCCTTTAATTAAATCGTCGGGGTGCGAATCATCGGTACAAAGCATAACCATGTTTGGATTCGAATCAATTAAAGAATGTAATGCTTCGAAGTTTTTGGCTGCACTTCCTTCACGAATTTGAATTTTCATTCCTAATTTAATTTTATCTAGAGCTTCATTTAAAGTAAAACATTCATGGTCGGTTGTAACCCCGCTATTAATGTATTTTTCGAGTTCTAACCCAGTTAAGCCAGGTGCATGTCCATCAATTGGTTTATTATATTTTTGTGCAATTTTTAATTTTTTATGTACTTCGATATCATCGAAAATTACGCCAGGAAAATTCATCATTTCGCTTAAAAAATGCACTTTCTTATTTTTGAATAATTCCTCTATTTGTTCAGAATTTAACACTGCCCCAGAGCTTTCGAAAGTTGTTGCAGGCACGCAGGAAGGTGCTCCAAAATATATTTTAATAGGTGCATTTTTAGCGTTTTCGAGCATATAATTAATACCATTAATACCTAAAACATTTGTTATTTCATGTGGGTCGGTAATAACCGCAACAGTACCATGTTTAACAACTTGTTTTGCAAATTCCATTGGCGAAAGCATGCTACTTTCTATATGAACATGAGAATTTACTAATCCGGGCAATATAAATTGCTGAACAACATTTTCTGTTTTAATTATTTTTTCGATTTTGTCGGTAAAATAAATCTCACCTTTATAAATACTTTTATTAACTACATCAACTATATTTCCACTAATTTTATTCATATAATATTTTTTGTTTCACGTGAAACGTTATCTTCCCAAGAAAACTAATAATATATTTATATCTGAGGGCGAAACACCAGGAATTCTTGATGCCTGCCCAATTGTTTTTGGTTTGATTTTGCTTAATTTCTGTCGGGCTTCGGTTGACAAAGAGGAGATTTTATTGAAATCAAAATCAACAGGTATTGTAAGTTTGTCTAATTTCAATGCTTTATTTGCATAATGTTTTTCCCGCTCTATATAGCCAATATACTTTATTTCAATTTCGCAACATTGCAGAACATCGTTTCGAAGCTCATTTGTAATTGAAATTTTATTAAAATCTTTAATATTATTAAAGAGCATCTCTAAATTAATTTGTGGACGCGATAATAAATCAATTGCCTTAGTTTTTTGATTAATTTCATTTGTTCCGGCAAGTTTCAGTGTTTTATTTATTTCTTTAGGCTCAACAGAGCAATCTTTTAAAAATTTAGATAAAATTTTAATTTGCTCCTCTTTGATTTTAAATATTTCGTATCTGTCTTTGGTAGCTAATCCTATATCGTAACCAATTTTAGTTAAGCGGGAATCAGCATTATCTTGTCGTAACAATATTCTATATTCAGCCCTTGATGTAAACATTCTATAAGGTTCATCAACACCTTTTGTTACTAAATCGTCAATTAAAACGCCTATATATGCATCGTTTCTATTTAACACAATTTCGGAAGATTTATTGTTTTTTTGATGAGCATTAATTGCAGCCATTAATCCTTGTGCTGCAGCTTCTTCATAACCAGTAGTACCATTAATTTGACCAGCAAAATACAGATTTTTTATAATTTTAGTTTCTAATGTTGATTGCAATTGTGTTGGGTCAAAATAATCGTATTCAATAGCATATCCTGGTCGAAATATTTTTACATTTTCTAATCCTTTAATTTTTCTAATTGCCTTATACTGAACATCCCATGGTAAACTACTCGAAAAGCCATTAATGTAATATTCAACTGTATCAACACCTTCAGGTTCAATAAATAATTGATGACTGTTTTTATCGCTAAAAGTAATAAGTTTAGTTTCGATGCTTGGGCAATATCTTGGACCAATACTTTTGATAGTTCCATTAAACAATGGTGAATCATCGAAACCTGTTTTAAGAATTTTATGAACTTCAGTATTTGTATGGGCTATAAAGCAACTTTGTTGTTGCAAATTGGTTTTAACATTTGGCAAAAAACTGAATTTCTCGGGGTTATCATCGCCTTTTTGTTCAATTAATTGAGCGAAATTTATTGTTCTACCATCTAAACGGGCAGGTGTTCCTGTTTTCATTCTGCCAGTTATAAAGCCTAATTCTGCAATTTGTTCTGATAATCCAAAACTAGCCTGCTCAGAAATTCTTCCACCCGATATACTTTGTCTGCCAATATGAATTAATCCGTTTAAAAATGTGCCATTTGTTAAAATTACTGCATTGGCTTTAAAAGTAACTCCCATGCGTGTTTTAACTCCAATTACTTTTTTGTTTTTTATAATTAATTCGTTAACATCATCTTGCCAGAAACTTAAATTTTTAATTGACTCAAGTTCTTTTCGCCATTCAATTGTAAAAAGAGTTCTATCGCATTGTGCCCGTGGACTCCACATTGCAGGTCCTTTTGAGCGATTTAACATTCTAAATTGAATAGTTGTTTTATCAGTAATAATACCAGCCCTTCCGCCTAAAGCGTCAATTTCGCGAATTATTTGACCTTTTGCAATACCACCAATTGCCGGATTGCACGACATGTGAGCAATTTTGGTTAAATCGTGGGTTATAAGAAGAGTTTTAGAGCCAAGTGTAGCTGCAGCCGAAGCAGCCTCGCAACCTGCATGTCCGGCACCAACAACAATAATATCGTAATTCATTAACATTTTCAGACATAAAATATATTTGCAAAGATATTACTAATTGAGTAAAAACGAATAATGATGAAATGGCTAATAACCAATAATTTAAAAATTATTAACAATAAAAGAGTATGATATTTATAAATTTTTGTAAATTTACATTTTAAAAATTTAAGAAATGATTAGGTTTTTAGTTTTAATATCAGTTGTTTTAACTATTTGGGTTTTTACAATTTTAGGATGCAAAAAGCATAATGAGATTGTTCCTGAGGTAGTTACAGACAGCCTTTTTTATACACAACCCGAAGCTAATAAAATATATAGTGCCGATTCAACTCAACCATTATATATTCTTTCGGCGTTTAATTCTGCCGATTCTGCAATTTTAAAAAAGAATTCGAGAAGCGTTAAAGTTGTGAATGATACAACAAAGTTTTTAATTAATAGGATGTTTCGCACAATTACTTCATTTCAAGGTAGTATTGATGGCGTAACTGCACCCGAAGTTGGGATTAATAGAAAAATAATTATTGTAAAACGAAAAGATAAAACCGGAAATCCTTTAGAAGTTTTTATTAACCCAAAAATCACTCAACATTCAAATGCTGCAACCAATTATAACGAACATTGTTTAACATTGATAGGAGCATATCCAACAACAATAAGCAGATATAATCTTATAACGGTCGAATATTATAGTCCAAACGGGATATTTCATTCAGAAACTATTGAAGAAGAAACCGCTGCAATAGTTCAACACGAAATAGCTCATTTAACAGGTGGAATACTTACTTTATCATTCGACCCGCTTGCTTTTACAGGAATGGAAATTGACAGTATAATGTTTGCTCCGGATAGTTTGCGAATGAGAATTTACCTGATAACAAATTATAGTGATTCATTAATTCTAAGAAAATCGTCAATTGATGTTCGTCCCGATTCTACAAACACTGTTTTAGTTTCATTAATCAATAGAATGAGAAAATCGTTAGCTGCATCATCAGGAGGTGTAGGTATTGCAGCCCCACAAGTTGGAATAAACAGAAATATTATTTTAGTAAAACGATTAGATAAAATAGGAAAGCCTGTTGAAGTTTATCTTAATCCGCGAATTGTTATGACAAGCGATAAAATAATTAATTTTGCAGGAGATGGTTGCCTTTCTATTCCTGGAGTTTATAAAACAACAGTACGATTTGCAGCTGTTGGAATTGAATACGATTTGTTAAATGGAACACATCATACCGAAGTTGTTGAAGGATACTCCAGTACTAGTTTTACAGCAGTAATTTTTCAACACGAAATTGACCATTTAAATGGTATTTTATTTATAGATAGGGCTTTATAATAAATTAATAATAATTTAAAAACCAAAAATTATGGGAATATTTGATAAATTAAAAGCGGAATTCATTGACATTGTTGAGTGGCTTGACCCTACAAACAATGTAATGGTACATCGTTTCGACAGACGAAACAACGAGTTAAAAAATGGTGCTAAACTTACTGTTAGAGAAACACAAGTTGCTGTTTTTATTAACGAAGGTCAGCTTGCCGATGTTTTTAAACCTGGTATGTACACCCTTACAACCGAAAATTTGCCAATACTTGCAACATTAAAAGGTTGGAAATATGGTTTTAACTCACCATTTAAAGCAGAAGTTTATTTTTTGAATACAAAAACATTTACCGATTTAAAATGGGGAACTCCAAACCCAATTATGCTTCGCGATGTTGAATTTGGTCCTATTCGTATTCGTGCTTTTGGAACTTATACCATGAAAGTTGGCGATCCTGTAAAATTTATTAAAGAAGTTGTTGGTACTGATGGTGAATTTACTACCGAAAAAATCACCGAACAACTTAAAGATATTGTCCTTACTCGTTTTACAGATGCAATTGCTGAAAGTAAAATTCCCGTTCTCGATATGGCTGCAAATTATAATGAAGTATCAAAATTTTGTGAAGATAAAATTAAACCGGAATTTTTGGAATACGGGATTGATTTAACAAAATTACTTATTTCTAATATTTCCTTACCACCAAACGTTGAAGCTGCATTAGACAAACGTTCAAGTATGGGTATTATTGGCGATATGGGAAAATTTACACAATATTCGGCAGCCGATGCTATGACTGCAGCTGCAAATAATCCTAATGGCGGCGGTGCTGCTGCTGGTATGGGAATGGGAATGGGTTTTGGAATGGCAAATATGATGATGGGAAATATGAATCAGGCACAGCAAAATCAACAAGGCGCAGCTGTCCCTCCACCAATGCCACCATCATTAGCTTTTCATGCTGTAGTTAACGGTCAACAAGTAGGTCCATTCGATTTGAATGCTTTAAAACAAATGGCAACACAAAACCAGTTAACAAAAGAAACATTGGTTTGGCGGCAAGGAATGGCTGGTTGGGAACCAGCTGGAAAAGTTGGAGAGCTAACACCAGTTTTTGGTGCAGTACCCCCACCAATGCCCCCAACACCACCAGTTCCACCTCAATAGTAAAAATATTTATTATTGTCATTCTGAACGGAGTGAAGAATCTTATTGTAATTATAGACTCTTCGCTATCGCTCAGAGTGACATTTTTAATTTATAAAACAAAATTATGGAAGAAGAAGTTAAACTATCTACAACAAATCAGTCGGAAGTAACTTGCAAACAATGTGCAGCAAAATTAACTTTCGCTCCCGGAACAACATCGCTAAAGTGCGAATATTGTGGTGCAGAAAATGTAATAGAAACCAAAAACGATGCCGTTAAAGAAATTGATTTCGAAAAATTTATGAATGAACAGTTTTCATCAGTTCAAAAACAAGAAGTAAGCACTGTTCGTTGCGAAGGTTGCGGTGCACAAACAACTTTCGATAAAAATGTGGTATCTGATTTTTGTCCTTTTTGTGGAAGCGTACTTGTTGTAAAAGACCCAACTACGCAATCTGTTGTTAAACCAAGTTCGTTATTGCCATTTAAAGTTGATACTAATTTAGCTTTCTCGCATTTTCAAACATGGCTTAAAAAACTGTGGTTTGCACCATCCGATTTAAAAAAATTTGCTACCCAGCAAGAGAAATTAAAAGGAATGTATATTCCTTACTGGACTTACGACTCAAAAACTTATACAAAATATTCGGGCGAACGTGGCGATGATTATCAGGATACAGAATCATACACAACAACCGAAAATGGCAAATCGGCAACAAAGACCAGAACTGTAACTAAAACACGTTGGCATTCGGTAAGTGGTAGTGTGAATAATGTTTTTGATGATGTTCTTGTGCTGGCAAGCAAATCGCTACCTAAAACTTATACCGAAAAACTTGAACCTTGGGATTTAGACCAATTGGTTAATTATGATGAAAAATTCTTAAGTGGCTTTAGAACAGAAACTTATCAGGTTGACATGAAACAAGGTTTTGTGGAAGCCAAATTAAAAATGGAGCCAATAATTAAACAAACAATGTGCAAAGATATTGGAGGCGACCATCAAAGAATTTCAACAAAGAACACAACTTATAACGATGTTACATTTAAACATATTTTATTACCCGTTTGGATAAGTGCTTATAAATATAACAGTAAAGTTTTTCGCTTTTTGGTTAATGGAAGAACCGGCGAAGTACAAGGCGAACGTCCATGGAGTTGGATAAAAATTACATTAACAATTATAATAGGATTAGCAATAATTGGTGGTATTATTTGGTTAATAAAAATATACGGGAAATAACATTTAATATGAATGGTCTTAAATTAACACCTGTTTTTATTTCATTTTTGCTAATTATTGCACATTTTTTAAGAACAGGTTTATATGTTATTGTTATTTTATTAATTGCAATACCTTTTATTCTTTTAGTTAAAAAAATGTGGGTGGCACGTACTATTCAAATATTTTTAATTTTAGCTTCTTTAGAATGGATTAGAATAATTGTTGTTTCTATTGGAGAAAGACAAGCCTTTGGTGAACAATGGACCAGACTTGCAATAATATTAGGATCTGTTGCAGTATTTACAGCTTGTTCCTCTCTTGTTTTTTTATTTCGTTCACTTAAAATCAGGTATAAACTTTAAATATAAGTGTATAATGCGAATCAAGGGTTGAAATCTAAAAGTCCCTCTTCCTTCGTCAGGATAAACTCCGGGACAAAATATTGGTAGTTTGAGAAACAAAAAAAATCAACCCTTGATTCGCATGTGTAACAAATATCATTTGTTTTAGAAACAAATTAATTTATTTTTAAAAATAATTTGTAATAAAGTCGAGTGATTTTAAACGTTTAAAATACAATATATTATGCCTGAATTTGAATTACATTCTAATAAAATCGAAAAATATTTAAAGAAAAGTAAAAATAATTTTACACGTGACGATATAATAAAGTATGTTGTTGATAACAAAATTGAAATTGTAAATTTTCGTTATGTTGCAGAAGACGGAAAGCTTAAATCGCTTAGTTTTATTATTAATAGTTTAGAGCATCTCGAAAGTATATTTGAATCGGGTGAACGTGTAGATGGTTCAAGTTTATTTTCTTTTATTGAAGCTGGTTCAAGCGATATGTATGCTATTCCACGTTTTAAAAGTGCTTTTGTAAATCCGTTTGCCGAAATTTCAACTATTGATGTTTTATGTTCTTTTTATAATGCCGAAGGAAAACCATTAGAAAGTGCTCCTGAGTATATTTTGCATAAAGCTAGCAATAAGTTTAAGGAACAAACAGGTTGTAATTTTAAAGCTCTTGGCGAATTAGAGTTTTATGTAATTAGCAATAAAAACGAAAATTTTCCTGTCGAAGACCAAAAAGGTTATCATTCATCGTCGCCATTTATAAAATGGAACGATTTCCGTATTCATGCAATGAAACTTATTGCAGAATGTGGCGGAAAAATAAAATATGGACATTCTGAAGTTGGAAATTTTTCTTCCGAAACACAAACTTTTGAGCAACACGAAATAGAATTTTTGCCCGTTGATGTTGAAGACTCTGCCGAACAACTTATTATTTCTAAATGGATATTAAGAATGTTGGCATTCAAATATGGTATTCAAGTAAGCTTTTCGCCAAAAATAACGGTTGGTAAAGCAGGTAGTGGAATGCACATTCACATGTTAGCCGAAAAAAATGGCAAAAATATTTTAATAGAAAATAATAAATTAAGTAACGACGCAAAAAAAATAATTGCCGGAATTCTTGATTTAGCTCCTGCAATAACAGCATTTGGAAATTCAGTTCCAACATCATATTTGAGATTGGTTCCTCATCAGGAAGCACCAACACGAATTTGCTGGGGCGATAGAAATCGTTCTGTTCTTATGAGAGTTCCGCTTGGCTGGATTGGTGCATCTAATATGGTAAGTGATTTGAATAAGTTAGAAACTAAAACCGATAAAGATTTTACTTCAAAACAAACTGTAGAATTGCGTTCACCCGATGGTTCTGCCGATATTTATTTATTACTTGCAAGTATTGTTATGGCTGCTCAACATGGCTTCGAAATGCCTAATGCAATAGAGCTTGCAAAAAAACTTTATGTAGATGTAAATATTTTTAAAGAAGATGCTAAAGAAAAAGCAAGTTTGCTGGAGCATTTGCCCGCATCGTGTTGGCAATCGGCTGATAAATTAAACGAAAAAAGAGAGTTTTTTGAGAAATATGGTGTTTTTCCTTCCGGCACAATTGATAATTTAATTAAATACCTTAAAGCATTCGATGATTTAGGTTTAAGTGAAAAACTTTACGGAAACAATGCTGAAATTCAAAAACTTGTAGAAAAATATTTTCATTGGAAATAAAAGCAAAAAGGCACTTCTAAAAACCATACAAACCCTCATGCTGAATTTAACGTCATGCTGAACTTGTTTCAGCATCCCATAAATAGAAAAGAGATTCCGAAACACTGAATTGATTATTGACTGATGTTACGCAAAATTAAAATTGTCACGCAAAGACGCAGAGCCCGCTAAGAATAAAGCTCGCAGAGTTAAAAAAATCATAAATGATTTTTTTAACCCTTTGCGGACTTAAAATTTTGCGTACATTGCGAACGGAATTTATGCTGACGTAGGAAGTACGTGAGATATAAAAATATTGTGAGTAATTGATATTCATTATTCAAAAAAAACATTAATTTTGTCCATTACACCAATTTTTAGAACCCACCTTTAGCTAAAAAAATTATGCGGATATTTATTTATTCCTTTTTTAGTTTATTCCTTTTTTTTCAGAATGCTGAAAGTCAAAATTCTTATGCCATCGTGGTTCACGGAGGTGCGGGTAATATTACACAGGAAAACACAAAAAATGCCGAACTATATAAAAATGCCCTTGATTCTGCTTTGATAATAGGTGAAAACATTTTGAAAAACGGAGGTACCAGTCTTGATGCTGTTGAAAAAGTAATTCGCTTCTTCGAAGATTGTCCGCTTTTTAATGCAGGCAAAGGTGCTGTTTTCAATGCCGATGGACATAACGAACTGGATGCTTCTATTATGGACGGAAAAAACTTGCAGGCAGGTGCAGTAGCTGGTGTAGGTGATATTAAAAATCCTATTTCTGCAGCCCGGCTTGTTATGGAAAAATCGGGACATGTTTTATTAATCAAAGATGGAGCTTCAAAATTTGCCCGTGAAAATGGACTCGAAATGGTGGATAGTTCTTATTTTAAAACTGAAGATTCGTGGCAACGATACCTCAAAGCAAAAAAGGATGACAAACACGGAACAGTTGGTTGTGTTGCTCTTGACAAATCAGGAAACCTTGCTGCTGGTACCTCAACCGGTGGTATGAGCATGAAGAAATTCGGAAGGGTTGGCGATTCTCCCATCATTGGTGCCGGAACTTATGCTAATAATAATACCTGTGCGGTTTCGTGTACGGGCTGGGGAGAATACTTTATCAGAAATTCCATTGCCTTCCAAATAAATGCTCTGATGGCTTTTAAAAATCTGTTGGTAACCGAGGCTGCCGACTATGTAATAAACCAAGTTCTAACTCCACAAGGTGGCACCGGTGGAGTTATTGTTCTTGATGCAAAAGGAAATTTTGCGTTTTCTTTTAATACACAGGGTATGTTCAGGGCAGTTTCCAAATCGGATGGAACGCGGTTTATTAAAATGTATGGTAATTAGTGTTTGCAAGAAAACGCCAAATACTGCGTTATCCTGATTTTTAAAAACTTCGTCCCGCCTAAGCTGGAGTATTTGACGTTTTCTTATCAATCACTGAGTTTTCTTACAAACACTAACTAATCAGTGCCTAAAGTTAAGAGTGCACTTCGACTATGCTCAGTGTAACACCTAAAATGCCTAAAATATAGAAAATCAATTCAAAGTTAAAAATGTAAATTATAAATTAATAGTGAAAAGTTGAAAGTAATTTTATAAACTTTACGCTTTACAAACTTTAAGTACTGATTAGTTACTTAAAATCATATCCAAATAGCAACATTTTTTATACCTTTGTTATAAATAAATTCTTTATGATTGATACTATTTTGCAACATAAATCGATTAGAAAATACAAATCGAAAAGCATTAGCAACGAATTACTTACAAAAATATTAAATGCAGGGATTCGGGCATCAACAACTGGTAATATGCAAGTTTACAGCATTATTGTAAGTAAAGATGAGCAAGTTAAACAAAAACTTTGGGAAGCCCATTTTAAACAAAATATGGTTTTGCAAGCTCCGGTAATACTTACATTTTGTGCCGATTTTAATCGTTTTAACAAATGGTGCGAACAAAGAAAAGCCGTTCCCGGATACGATAATTTTTTGTCATTTTTTACTGCTGCTATTGATGCTTTGCTTGTTGCTCAAAATATTGCTATTGCTGCCGAATCGGAAGGATTAGGAATTTGCTATTTGGGTACAACCACTTATATGGCTGAAACTATTATTGAAATTTTAAAACTTCCAAAATTTGTAGTGCCTGTAACAACTCTTACACTCGGTTATCCCGATGAGACTCCATCGCTTACTGACCGTTTACCACTCAAATCAGTTGTCCATTTAGAAACTTATAAAGATTATTCGGCAAACGATATTGATAAATTTTATCACGAAAAAGAATTATTGCCACAAACACAAGAACTTATAAAAATAAACCAAACCGAAACCTTTGCGCAAATTTTTACTCAGAAACGTTATACAAAAAAAGACAATATAGCTTTTTCTAATGCGTTATTAAAGGTCTTAGAAAAACAAGGTTTTTTAAATAACGAGTAAAATTGACAAAAACAAATAGAAAAAATAAATGCTCTGTTTATTTTATATCTGTAATATTTATTCTTTTAACTATTATTGTTACAGTTAACAATAATGCTATTGCTCAGAAACCTGTTTCTATACAATTAAACAATTCAAATGAAAACTGTAAAAAATGCAACAAAATATTTTCAAAAAATATTTCCAAAAGCAATATTGATTCTGTTGCAAAAGAATTTAATATTTGCCTCAGAAATAATGGTTATATAGCTGCATCTATAGACTCAATAAAAACAAAAAACGATACAATTTTTGTTTATGTATTTAACAATTTAAAATACAAATGGGGCAATTTGAATTTTATAGACGATACTGCTTTACTAATGACCGGCATACATTTTAAAAGCAAAAAATTCACAGGAAAACCCATTGATTATAATGAAATTATAAAGCTCAAGTCTAAAATACTATCAAATTACGAAAATAATGGTTATCCATTTGTTAGTATAAAAACTGATAGCTTAGAAGTTGCAAAAGGAACGATTTCGGCAAATTATGCTGTTGTTAGCGGTGACTTAACTCGTTTCGACAGTTTAGAAATAATTGGTAACATTAAACTATCTAACTCATATCTCGAACATTATCTTGGAGTTATAAATAAATATATATATAACGAAAGAAAGGTGAAATTAATTAATCAAAGAATTAAAGAATTACCATTTTTATTAATAGATAAACCTACCGAAATATATTTTATTAATAAAACAGCTCGCATACGACTTTTTTTAAAACCAAAAAAAGCAAATCAATTTAATGGGATTTTAGGAATAATGCCCGACAGCAAAACACCGGGAAAAATTTTACTTACGGGAGATATTTCATTAAATCTTATAAATTCATTTCGAAGAGGCGACCAAATAGAGTTTTCGTGGAAAAAACTCGAAACAGCATCGCAGAACCTTTTTGCAATGGTTCAAATACCTTATCTATTTAACAAATCGTTTGGCAGCGTGGCATCAATAAAATTATTTAAACAAGACAGTACATTTTTAAATGTTACATCACATTTAGGAATACCGTTTTACTTAACCGGAAGTAATAATATTGGCGTTTATTACGAAAACTCTTCGTCAACGCTATTATCAACTTCAGAATTAATTACGGCTACCGTATTGCCTAATGAATCGGGATATAATTCAAATATTTTTGGTGTTTCTGTAAATTTTTCTTCACTTGATTATAAATTCAATCCCCGCAAAGGATTACAAATTAAAATTCAAGCCGGATATGGTAAAAAGACCATAGAAAAAATTCCGCAAATAAATCCGATGCTTTATAATGGCGTTAACTTAACTTCGTTTAGAAATGAATTTTTTGCAGATATTTCAAACTATACGAACATATATGGAAAATTTGTTTTAAAATTAAGAGCCCAGTCCGGTTATATAAACACTAAAATATTATTAAAAAATGAACAATTTAGAATTGGCGGGTTATCAACTTTAAGAGGATTTGACGAAGAAAGCATTTACGCATCGGCATATGGGATTGCAAGTTCAGAAATAAGGTTTTTATTCGAAGAAAATTCGGCACTTTTTGTCTTTTACGACCAAGGATATTACAAAAGTAAAGACGTAAAAACAGATAATCCCGCTGGTTTTGGTGCAGGAATTGAATTTCAAACAAAAGCCGGAATATTTACATTAAGTTATGCACTTGGACATCAGCTTGGAAACAGTGTGCAATTTAGAGCTGCTCGTGTGCATTTCGGCTTTGTTAATAGATTTTAACCTATTTTGCAGCTATCCTGTCATAAATTGAATATGTGGACTTCTAAAAATTAATGCTCCGTTATTCCGTCCTGAATCAAGTTCATGATTGTTTAGAAATCTGATTATAAGGTAGTTATTAGATATTGTCCTTCGACATTTCGACAAGTTCAATGCAACGTAAGCTCAGGATGACGGTCCGCCATGACGCTCCCGCTTTTGCGGGATTTGAACCCACCTTAAGGTTATAAAATATTTTTTGCTTTTAATAATTGTTCCATTTCTAGTTGAACTTTTTGAGCTTCTTCTTCTGCACGTTGTGCAAATTTATCGGTAGAATCTGCAAAAATTATTGCTCGTGAAGAATTTACTATTAATCCACATTGAGAAGTCATTCCATATTTTGTAACTTCACTTAAACTACCGCCTTGTGCTCCAATACCTGGCACTAAAAGAAAATGATTTGGAATAATTTTACGAACTTCTGTAAGCATTTCGGCACGTGTAGCACCAACAACATACATTATTTGTTCATTGGTTCCCCAATTTTGCGATATTTTTAAAACTTGTTCAAAAAGCTTATTGTGTACATTGTTTTCAAAAAATTGAAAATCGCTTGCTCCTTTGTTTGATGTTAAAGCTAATAAAATCACAAATTTACCTTGATAAGAAAGAAACGGCGAAACGCTGTCTTCGCCCATATATGGTGCAACGGTGATGGCATCAAACGGCAATTTTTCAAAAAATGCCTGTGCATACATTTTTGAAGTATTACCAATATCGCCACGTTTTGCATCGGCAATTAAAAATATTTCGGGATAATGTTCTTTTATATAATTTACAGTTTTTTCGAGACTTTGCCATCCACTTAATCCATTGCTCTCGTAAAAAGCTAAATTAGGTTTATAAGCAATTACATATTTGGCAGTTGCATCAATAATCGTTTTATTAAAAGCAAAAATCGGGTCGTAAGTGTTTATTAAACATTGTGGTATTTTATTAATATCCGAATCGAGTCCAATGCACAAAAAACTTTTTTTTATAACAATTTGCTTAAAAATATCTTGAGTTGTCATATTTATTTATTTTACTTCATCATTTGATGTTCAATATTCGTTATTTTTATTTTGTTTATTGTCTGAACTTCCGCTCAATCGGAACAAGTTATGATTTTTAGGATTT
>JAVHRE010000097.1:0-1126 GCA_036171495.1 Bacteroidales bacterium | reverse complement strand
TAAAACGAAATTATAAAATTACCAGTGGCAAAAACCAAATAAAAAATAAATTTATACCGCTGTGAAAGGTTTTTGCCACGACCTATTTTGATTGCGAACTCAAATGATGAAATTTACTATAAACGGCCATGTAACATAGGTGATGTTGGGCGTAGGCTTTTCTTTTTGTGAAATAATAATTCAAGTCGTTAAGTTTTTAATTTAACTGTCTAGAAGTCTTGTAAACATTGGTCGTTATACAAAGTTTGTAAAAACATTATGGTCGAGTTTAAAAAAAACGTTTTAGTTTAATTAAAACAAAACGGTCTGAAAGTTCAGCAAACACAGGTCTTTGTACACCAATATTCTACTGTTCAACAGGTTTCAGTCCGCCTTTTTTTAAACGAGATTCCATATATTTTTTCAATTCTTCAAATGACATATTAGCTGTCTCGGAACTAATTTTGTCTCGAATTTCACGCATCATTTTTACTGCGTCAAATCTTTTTTCTTTTTTATTCATTTTCATATTTTATTAAGTCCTTTGGGCTTCTAATTTCTATCATTGAAAATCCAAATCGTAAGTTAACTGAGTTGTAACCCTTAATTCTGTCAAGGTTTACAATATGTTTAAAATTCCAACTTGCTAAAACGTCAACTTTGTTAATGGTCGCTAAGGCAATGTGTCTGCAATCTTCCAAACTTGTCTTTCCTACAACCTTTTCTGAAATATAATGGTCTGCAAGTTTTATAGATTCCTTTGTTAATGAAACTCTTTCAAAACTACTGGTCGGGAATTTATGTAAAAGCTCTCTAACTTTTTTAGGTGCATCTAAAAGTTCTAGGTCGAGAAGGTCTGAAACTACAAATAAAATTTCTTTTCTTTCAAGCCGAAGAAACAGTCCACTTGTAGCTTCTTTGAATTCCTCGTCAAAGTAACCTCCCACAACTGAAGTGTCAATATAAATTCTTTGTTTCATTTAACAAAAATAGTCAATAAGTCAGCAAATTGCCAATTAATTTGGTCACTTTGTTAAAATCATATAATTTGTCAATGTACTAAAAATAAACTTAGAAAATTTTTATAAGCTTACGCCCAACGGCTAGCTAAATGATGCAGCCGACTTCGTAAACAAAATTATAAAAT
>JAVHRE010000096.1:0-1127 GCA_036171495.1 Bacteroidales bacterium | reverse complement strand
TAACGTTTGAAGCTACGGAACGACGAGCATTTGCTTGCAGTCTGTGTCAAACCGCTGTGAATATTATTTGTTGTTGAATTTGTCAAGTTGCTCTTCACTGCTCGTTGTTTTCGTAGGTGGTGTTATAAGCCGTTTAATTAAAGCCAAATTGCTTATTTGCATAGTCAATTACTATTGTTTTATCAAAGAAGAACGAATTACCAGTTATTCCCCACAGTTGTTCAGATTCAAACCAATAGTCAAAATCATCCCTTTTTGTATAATAAAGAACAGTAGATGGAATTATTAACTTTCCAATTTGAATGTTTTTTGATATTTTATAACCATACACATAATATTTAACACCCCAAGTTGATATTTTTACTGAGTCAATAAATACGGCACTTTTGTCTAAAACTTCTTGTGCGTTTTTAAAATTGGTATATAAATTAAAGGAACTACTTCCAGTGTCGAAAAGCAAATCTCTTTTTTTACCATCTATGATTACCGGCAATTTTATTCTTCCCTCATTAATTTTGAAATTCACATATTGAAATTCGTGGTTTAAATTCTCAGGTAATTTCCTTGTAATTCCAATTCTCTGGTTAGGGTAGTCTATAATTAAGATTTGATTTTGAAATATATCAGGACCAATTGTTCCAATATTCTTTATTGTTTTAGTATTTATTGAGTCCATTGTTAAAGTATCGCCAAATCCGTTAAATATTGCCAAGTCTAAAGAATTGAATGGTTTATTGTCAAGTAAAATATTGACATTTGTTAATGATGGATATTTTTGACTTTGTATCCAAGCAACTTTGTTGGTGTCTATTTTACTATTAAATTCAGGGTGTTTAACAAAGTATGGTTTAATTGAATTACCATATAACATTGAATTTATTGCGCCTAGATCAAATTGAACATTGAATTCGTAAGGTAAATTAGAAAGTTTAAATGGTATAAACATATAAGCTTTTTGAACATACTTTCCAGCTAATGTATCACCAATCCAGTCAAATTTAATCCATGTAGTTTCTTGTCCAAAAATGTTTGTACAAAAAAGGGTAATAATTAATAATAATTTTAATGTTTTCATTCTTTCATTTAAATGGCTTATAACGGTTGGCGGTTGGATTTGGCGGGCATTT
>JAVHRE010000095.1:0-5611 GCA_036171495.1 Bacteroidales bacterium | reverse complement strand
CTGTTTTAATTGTAAGTAAATTCGTGTCAACTTTATTTTTGCGTAACATGAGTAACTTATAAATAGTGTTTGTAAGAAAACGCCAAACACTGAGTTTTCTTTCTAACACTAAATAATAACCCCTGTCAAATTAATTTTTTGACAGGGATTGTTTTTTTAGAAAAAACAAAAATAGATGTAATACCGAACTCGTTCGGTAATATTATATTTGATTGGACTAATTTGTATCCAGAAAAGGTACAAGTTAATCTGTGGTAAAAGTGGCTTATTTATGGGTTAAGTAGTTACTAATTTTTATTATTTTTGCAATTCTTATTAATAAATAAATTGTGAACATTTATTCCCGTAAGCAAATTTGGAAATTATTATTGTTAATAGTTGCTGTAATTATTGGCATTTCGTCGCTATGGATAACAAACAGATTGGTAAAAAAATTATCGTTTGAAGAAAGAAAAAAAATTGAACTTTGGGCAGAGGGAATGAAGCAATTGGCTCATAACGATAACCCTAACCAAGACATTAGTTTTGTTTTTCTGGTAATTCGCAACAACGAAACCGTTCCTGTAATTGTTACCGATAATAAAGATAGCATAATTTTTACACGTAACTTAGATTCGCTACGATTAAATGATATAACTTATCTTAAAAAAAGATTAAGTTATATGAAAGAGCATTGTAAGCCAATTGAAATTACAATATCGGAAAAATTAACACAATATGTTTATTACGAAGACTCAACAATTCTTACTCAACTAACTTATTATCCATATATACAATTAGCTGTAATATTTTTATTTATTTTAGTGGCATATTTTGCATTTAGCTCTTCGCGGCGAGCCGAGCAAAATCAAGTTTGGGTAGGAATGGCAAAAGAAACGGCTCACCAGCTTGGAACTCCAATCTCGTCGTTAATGGCATGGAGAGAACTACTTGCATTGCAAAATGTTGACAAAGAAATTTTATCAGAAGTTTCAAAAGATATTAAACGATTAGAAATTGTTACCGAACGATTTTCAAAAATCGGCTCCGATACTCCATTAGTTCCGGTAAACATTATTGAAGTTTTAAATAATGTTATAAGTTACATGCAAACCAGAACTTCATCAAAGGTTAAATTTTCGAACAATTTTTCTGATTTTAATGAATTAACTGTCCCTCTTAATCCTGCTCTTTTTGAGTGGGTAATTGAAAATTTGTGTAAAAATGCCATTGACGCAATAGGTGGCTCCGGAAAAATTGAAATTTTGCTGTTCGACCAAATGCAAGTTCTCTTTATTGATGTTAAAGATAGCGGACGTGGTATAACCAAATCTAAATATAAAACTGTTTTTCAACCCGGTTTTACGACCAAAAAACGTGGGTGGGGACTCGGATTAAGCCTTTCGAAGCGAATTATTGAAGTTTACCACAACGGAAAGATTTTTGTTAAATCGTCTGAAATTAATGCAGGAACAACATTTAGGATTACATTGAAAAAATAATGATTATATTTGCAATAAAAGACAAATAAATTGGGTAGAATTTTAGCAATAGATTATGGTCAAAAGCGTGTGGGATTGGCAGTTACCGATTCACTTAAAATTATTGCAACCAACTTAACAACAGTTGCCTCTAAAGATGTTTTCGATTTTTTAAAAAATTATTTTATTAAAGAAAAGGTTGATATAATTGTAGTTGGATTAGCAAAAAGATTAAATAACACCGAATCGTCATCAATGCAATTTATTAAACCATTTACCGAAAAACTAAAAAGAACCTTTCCTGAATTACCAGTAGAGATGTACGACGAGCGATATACTTCAAAATTAGCTCTTCAATCGCTCATAGAAAGCGGCGCAAGCAAAAAAACTCGTCAAAATAAAGGATTAATAGATTCTATTAGCGCTACAATATTGTTACAAAATTATTTAGAATTTTTAAAATTTAAGAATAAATGATAGTTCCTGTTTATGGATACGGTAACGCTATTTTACGCGAAATATCCAAAGATATTAAATCAGATTATCCCAAATTAAATGAACTTATTGCAAATATGTGGGAAACATTGGAAAATGCCGACGGTGTTGGTTTAGCCGCTCCTCAGGTTGGTTCTTCTATTCGCTTATTTTTAATTGATGCTGAGCTTCTTTCCGACGAACATCCCGAATTAAAAGGATTTAAAAAAGTTTTTATTAATGCACGTATTGTTAAACGTGAAGGCGACCTTTGGGTTTATAATGAGGGCTGCTTAAGTTTGCCCGGAATACGAGAAGATGTTAGCCGTAAACCCAAAATCACAATTAAATATGTTGACGAAAATTTTGTTGCACACGAAGAAGTTTTTGATGGAATTAAAGCCCGAATATTTCAACACGAATACGACCACCTTGATGGAATTCTTATACCCGACCGCATTTCGCAAATACGCAGAACTTTAATAAAAAGAAAATTAAACAACATTATAACAGGAAATGTTAAAGTAAATTACAAAATGAAATTTGCTAAAACAAAACAATAAACAAAGTTAGAAGTAAAAAGTTAGAAGTAAAAACGATTAACAATAAACGATTAACAATAAACGATTAACAATAAACGATTAACAATGAAAAAATTATTACTAATTGGGTTTTTAATCTCATTCCTTTATTCGTGCAATTCGACCAATAAAGTTGTAGAAAAAAACAAACTGCTTGTAAAAATTCAACAAAACGAAAAAAAATTATACAACGATAGTTTAATGGAATTAGATGTTACAATTGCCGACAGCACTATTCTTTTATATACTCGTTTTGCAAATGAATATTCCGACGATTCTACGGCTGCCGAATATTTATTTAGAGCTGCCGAAATTTGCAAAGCACTTAATAAAGGGAAACAAGCACTTTCATACTACAAGAGGGTGGAAGATAATTATCCAAAATTTATAAAAATGCCAATTTGTATTTTTATGCAAGGCTTTGTTTACGAAAACATGTTAATGGATTACGATAATGCTAAATATAATTACCAACGATTTATTGATAAATATCCTAAACACCCGTTAGTAAAAGATACTAAAATTTTAATAGAAAACTTGGGAAAATCGCCCGATGAAATAATAAAATCATTTCAAGAAAAAGAGCATAACAAAGTACCTTATTAAAATAATAATAAATGAAAAACATAATCGTATTAAGTCTAATTGTCGGTAACATTTTATTTATTAGTTGCGACAAACTTGCTAAAAAGGATACTCCTGTTTGTAAAGATTGTTATCAAATGAAGTACAAAAATTCTCAACCTATAGACACTTTAAAATATCAACGTCTTTGTGGTGGCGATGTAATTGTTTGGGAAAACATTCACGACAGCGTAGTTGCTGCTGATACAACAATTAAATACTTTTGCAAATAGTTATAACGGGCTGACATAAACAATGCAGTCAACAATTCCCAATTTATCAAAATCTCCATTTATAAGATTAGTTATTCCATTTATTTTAGGAATAATATTTTATCATTTATATCCAAATATTCAGCCCGTATTAATAATTGCATCAATATTTATAATTTTAGCAATACTTGTTATTTATCAAATAATTCCTTCTTTGCGAGGAAGTTATTCAAAAGCAATTTATTGGGGCACATTGTTATATGTGTGTTTGTTTTTAGGTGGATATTATTTAACTTTAAAAAAAACAGCTAACAATAATAATTTATCTTTTTTCAAATCGGGCTTAGTATATGGCGAAATAACAGAACAACCGACTCAGGGAAATAAATCAACAAAAGCAGTATTTGATGTAAAAGCAATTCGTGTTAATAATGAGTGGGTAAACACAAGCGGACGTGTAATTTTATTTTTTCAAAAAGATAAAAAGTCCGAATCTTTACAAAATGGCGATAACATTCTGTTTGAATCTGCATTACAGGAAATTGAAAATGCAGGAAACCCTATGGAATTTGACTATAAGCAATATCTTGCATTTCGCTCAATTACACATCAGGCATATTTAAAATCTCAAAATTGGCAATTAATAGGCAAATCTCATTACAACAGTTTGTTTTTGTTATCTGAAAAAATCAGGAACAATCTGTTAAATATATTAAGGAAATATGGCTTTAAAAACGAGACTTTTGCTGTAACATCGGCAATTACGCTTGGTTATAAAAATGAATTAGATGAAGAAGTTAAAAAGGCTTATGTGGCAGCAGGAGCAGTACACATTATTGTAGTAGCCGGACTACATGTTGGTATAATATATCTTGTTATTGATTTTCTTTTATTGTTTATGAACAGGAAAAGATTTTCGCTGATTTTAAAATCTTTTTTAATTGTTGCGTTTTTATGGTTTTATGCTTTAATTACAGGACTAGCGCCACCGGTATTAAGGGCAACCACCATGTTTAGTTTCGTCGTTATTGGTAAAGCATTAAACAGGAAAACAAATTTTTACAATACACTTTCGTCATCAGCAATGTTATTATTATTAATAAATCCACTAATGTTGTTTGATGCAGGTTTCCAACTTTCGTATATAGCTGTAATCGGAATAGTTTTCTTTCAACCAAAAATTTACAGAAATATTTATGTGAAAAATAAATTATTGGAAAAAATCTGGTCTATTACTTCAGTTGGTATTGCGGCACAAATAATATTGTTGCCATTAAGTTTGTACTATTTTCATCAATTCCCGAATTATTTTATACTCACAGGATTGATAGTGATACCATTGGCGTCAGTAATTATTTATTTAGCAATGTTTTTGTTTGCAATATCATCATGGAGTTGGGGTGCCTCAATTGTAGCCAAAGCTTTAATATATATTGTTGATTTTATGAACTGGGTTATTAAAGCTATTGAGCACTTACCCGGAGCAGTTACTGCAAACATTCCGTTTAATCTCTGGCAGGCATTATTACTTTATTTGTCAATTTTATTAGCAACACTATTTATTATAAATAAAAAGGTTGTGTGGTTAAGATATTTTTTGGTTTCAATAATATTATTTTTAGGATTAAATATTTACCAAAGAATTTACACTCAACAACAAAGAAAATTTTTTGTTTATAACGTAAAAGGCATTTCTACAATTAATTTTATTGATGGTAAAAATAATGTTCTTTTCAGCGATATTAATTTACAACAAAACTATACCGGAAAGACACTTAAAAGCAATTGGCTATCGCTTGATGTTGAGGACGAAAGAATTGTTCTGTTTTCAAAACTTAACGAACAATATTTATTCTCTAACCTGCTTACAACCGATAACAAAAACCTGTTTTATAAAAATAATTTTTTCGGTTTTTATGGTTGCAGGCTCGTGGCAATTAGAGAAAAATTTAATGTTCCCGAAAATATTAATAAAAAGCTGTCGGTTAAATATATAATATTGTCAAAAAATGTAAATTTGGATATTTCCGATTTGTTAAAAGTTTTTGAGCCAACACAAATTATTATAGATTCATCTAATTCACGAACGAAAACTAAAAAGTGGATTGAGCAGGCAAAAATTCTAAATGTAAAATGTTTTGCAGTTTCTGAAAATGGCGCATTTGAAGCAAATATTTAAAACGGATTATTAGACATCTTTCCATCCGATAGCTATCGGAAGTCCTACAACAGCTACTATTTCGGCATTAACTCCCGAAGT
>JAVHRE010000094.1:3576-5659 GCA_036171495.1 Bacteroidales bacterium | reverse complement strand
TTAATATTAAGCTGATTTTGAGGGAAATAGACGTCTGAGGTGTCAAACCCAAGAACCAATCCCGATATCGGTTATGATATTTATACCGACTTGCTAACAAGATAATTAAAATAAATCGCTTCGCTTTTATTTTAAAACTGTTAGTCTGTCGGCATTAACTAAATCAGCCAACCATATTGTATTTTATACATCTTGTTGGCGATTTAGTATTACCTGCAAGTATTGAGAAGTTACTAAAATATGTTTATAATATATTCACTTCCGTTTCCAATTTAACTCCAAACTTTTCAAAAACACTTTCTTTAATTTTTTCAGATAAATTTATTATTTCTATCCCTTTTGCATTACCATAATTTACCAATACTAATGCTTGTTTATTATGAACTCCCGCATTTCCGGTTTTTGTTCCTTTCCAACCACATTTTTCAATAAGCCACCCCGCGGCTAATTTTTTTTCATTATCAGAAATTGGATAAACAGGTACATCCGGATATTTATTTTTTAATTCAGTTGCCTTTTCAGTTGTAACAATAGGATTTTTAAAAAAACTACCGGCATTTCCAATTTCTTTCGGATTGGGTAATTTATTTGTTCTAATATTTATTACCGATTGCCTGATTGATTCTAAATTAATTGCATCGAAATTTGCTAACTCTTCGTTTAAATTACCATAATGTGTTTTATAATTATGATTGAAAGTTGTTAATTTATATATTGAAGACGTAATCAACCAATTGTGTTTGAATCCGTTTTTAAAAACACTTGTTCGGTAACCAAACTGGCAATCTGATTTTGACAGTGTTTTAAACTCTCCGGTTAATAAATTAAATATTTCTACACTTTCAATACTATCTTTAATTTCAACTCCAAATGCTCCAATATTTTGAACAGGTGCCGCACCACAATTGCCCGGTATTAAAGAAAGATTTTCAATTCCACCAAAATTGTTTTTTACACAATAATTAACAAAATCATCCCAAATTTCACTTGCATAAACTTTTATTAATACAAAGCCGTTTGTTTTTTCTAATATTTCTATTCCTTTAAATGTCGGATACAAAATTATTCCATCATAATCGTTTTTTAATAAAACATTTGAACCTCCACCAAGAATATAAAAATCTTTGTTGTAAAGGGTTTTTAATTTAACTAATTCACTTAAATCATTGTAATTTGTTATTTCTATAAATGTTTTTGCGATTGCTTCTATTCCAAAAGTGTTAAATTGCTTTAGCGGTATGTTTTCAAATATTTTCATATTTGCAAAGTTATTTTAAATATCAAATATTTCAATGTTCATCAAAATATTTTGGCATCTTTGTTGAGTCGCAAAATATTTAAATTAAATTTGCTAAAAAAAAGAAATATGAAGACACTAAAAGTTCTATTGATTTTATCAATTGTTGTTTATTCAATTAAAGTGAATGCACAAATTGTAAATGATGCTCAAAATTTATTGAATAATGTAACAGGAAGCAATTTTTCGCAAAAAGAAGCTGCCGATGCAACTAAAGAAGCATTAAGTAACGGTACCGGAAATGCGGTTAAATTAGTGAATATTAAAGATGGTTATTTTAAAAATCCTGAAATTAAAATACCCTTTCCACCGGAATTAAAAAATGCAGAATCGAAATTACGTTCTGCCGGATTTGGTAAAAAAGTTGATAATGTTGTACTTTCAATTAACAGAGCTGCCGAAGATGCCGGTAAAGATGCTAAACCAATTTTCCTGAATGCAATAAAAAGTTTAACAATTACAGATGCCATTAATATAGTTAAAGGTCAAAACGATGCAGCTACAAGTTTTCTTAAACAAACATCAACTGCAGAATTAACTAATAAATTTAAACCTAATATAAAAACTTCATTAGATAAGGTTGGGGCAACAAAATATTGGTCAGAAATTATCACTTTATATAACAAATTACCCTTAGTTAAAAAAATCAATCCCGATTTAGCTCAATATGTTACCGGTAAAGCAATAGATGGCTTATTTGTAATGGTTGCCAAAGAAGAATTAAAAATTAGAAAAGACCCAATGGCTCAAACATCCGATTTACTTAAAAAAGTGTTTGGGAAATAA
>JAVHRE010000094.1:0-3476 GCA_036171495.1 Bacteroidales bacterium | reverse complement strand
TTAATAATTGAAAAAAACTTACACATATTCAGCATTTGGGTTAGTAATTTCATCAGAAATTGAGATTCCGGAATTTATAGTTTCAAATGGCATTTCCGAAGTAAATATTTTGTATGGTAAAGTGCCAAAAAATCTATTAAAAAAAGAATTCGAAGGATTCAGGTATCAAATATCAAAAAATGAATTCCTTATAAAATATAGCACGTGGGCAACCTTTTATGTTAGTAACGGAAATAAAATAATAATTCAGCCCGAAAAAAATGTTGACGAAAGAGATATAAGAGCATTTTTAATGAGCACGGTAATTGCAATACTTTTGCATCAACGCAAATGTTTACCCCTTCATTCAAGCGGAATTGTTTTTAAAAATAAAGTTGTTTTGTTCGCAGGAAATTCCGGTATCGGAAAATCAACCATTGCAATTGCTTTAAACAATAAATATAAATACAAGTTGATTTCTGATGATATAACTGTTATTTCCGAACAGAATTCTTTACCACAAATTCATTCATCTTTTCCTTCTGTAAAATTATGGCAAGATAGTTTGGAAATGCTTGAAATTTCGAAAAATGATTTGCCTTTTATTAGAAAAGATGTTTTTAAATACCGTTACAATTCAAACACCGATTTTTATAATGGAACACTAAATATTGATTCAATTTTTGTTTTAGAAAATAACGATAAAAACAAAACAGAGATTTCTGAGATTAAAGGAGTTGACAAATTTAATATTGTTCGCAATCAAATTTTTAGAGCAAAAATGGTTAAAGAATTATACTCTAAAGAGCATTTTAAATTAATTACACTTTTGCTTAATTCGGCAAAATGTTATATAATTTCAAGACCTAAAGATGTAAACACCATAAACGAACTTTGTGCTTTGGTTCATAAAACTTTAAACAAATGAAAAAGAACATAGTTTGGTTGGCATCTTATCCGAAATCCGGGAACACTTGGTGCAGAGTGTTTTTGTCGAATTATCTAAATAAAACCAATGAAAAGATTGATATTAATAACTTAAAAATCGGGGCAATATTTAGCAGCAGACAAATTATTGAAGATTATACCGGCTTTGATACATCTGAATATACTGCAAACGAATGCGACGAATTAAGAAATTATGCTTTTAACAAATGGTCAGAAAGTTTTGAAGAGATTGCTTTTCTAAAATCTCACGATGCTTATACCTTATTAGATTCTGGCGAAAACATGTTTCCTGTTGGAGCAACAAAAGCAGCTATTTATTTTATTCGCAACCCTTTAGATGTTACCATTTCGTTTGCAAACCACATGGCATGCAGTATTGAAAAAGCAATTGCTCGAATTTGCGATAAAAAATTTTGTATTGCTGCAAGCACTAAAAAATACAACCAGCAAGTTCGTCAAAAATTATTGTCATGGAACTTGCATTTAAAAAGCTGGACAGAACAAAAAGATTTCCCCGTTTTAATTATTAGATACGAAGATATGCTAATAAACCCACATAAAGAATTTAAAAAAATTCTAAAATTTTTAGACATTAAAATTGAGAACAAGAAATTTAATATTTCAATACAAAACAGTTGTTTCGAAAAAATGAAAGAATCAGAAAAAGAAAACGGATTTAAAGAAAAACCATCGGTTTGTAAAAACTTCTTTAATATTGGAAAAAGCGGATATTATAAAGAGGTTTTATCTGAAAGTCAGATTCAAAAAATAATTAAAGAACAAAAGTATAGTATGAAAAAATTTAATTATCTTTCAAAGTCAAATAAACTAATTGAATAGAAAATGAACGGAAATAAAAGATTTATAAGAAAAAAAGAACTCCTTTCGAGTAGAATGGATAATGAAATAGTTATGATGCACCCCGAAAGCGGAAAATATTTTGCCCTTAATCCGGTAGCTTCAAGAATTTGGGATTTGTTAGAAACTCCTCAGAATTTAAACGAATTAGTTGAAAAACTATTGAAGGAATTTGACGTTTCTAAAGAAACCTGTAGTAAAGAAGTTACAACGTTTTTAAGCGAAATTATTGAAAAAAAACTTATTGAAATAATTGAATGAGTTACAATGTGTTTAAATTTTTTTCGATTTCGAAAACAGAACAAAAACTGTTTTTTGAAGCATATTTCACTTCATTTTTTGTAAGAATGAATCTGCTCTTTACTACTTTTAATTACTATTCCAAAAAAATCGGTGTTTTAAATGCCGACACTAAAAATACTAACAATTTAAATAATGAATTTTTATTTTCGGTTAGTTTAGCTGTAAAACGAGCAGCAAAATATTCTATTTGGCGGAATAAATGTTTAGAACAGGCAATTACAGCAAAAAAAATGCTTAAAAAAAGACAAATTGAAAGCACTATTTTTTTTGGCGTTTGTAAAAACAATAATAAATTAGAAGCTCATGCCTGGGTAAAAGTTGGAGAAATGTTTGTAATTGGCGAAAAAAATCATAAAAAATTTACAGTTGTTGCTTATTACTCATAAAGAAGCTTGAAGTTAGGTTATTGAGGGAACTTCTAATCCCGCCTAAAGCGGGACAGGTTCGTCATGCTGAACTTGTTTCAGCATCTCACAACTTGTTCCGACTTGGCGGAAAAACGAAGCTCTGTATTGAGTCCCGCTTTTTGCGGGAGACGCTATTTGTCCCGCTTTGGGCGGGATTAGACCCCCTCTTGAGTTAATAACCAATTGACTCGTCCTAAAAAAAGTTTACAGTATAATTAGAGTTTGTCCGTATTGTCCGATTTCAGCATTAAAAACGTAACTTAAATATTCAATTTTTTTAATGCTGTTTCAATATCATTTATTAAGTCTTTTTCATCTTCAATTCCAACAGAAAATCTAACTAAACCATCTTTAAGTCCAACTTTTTCTCGTTCGCTTTTGGGGATTGAAGCATGCGTCATACTTGCCGGATGGTCAACCAAAGATTCTACACCGCCTAAGCTTTCTGCCAAAGAAAAAATGCGAAAAGAAGAAATAAGTTGTTTTGTTTGCTTAATGTTTAAATCAAATTCTACGGAAACAATTCCGCCAAATCCTTTCATTTGTTTTTTTGCAATATCATAATTTGTATGTTCGGGTAATCCGGGATAAAATACTTTTTTTACTTTTAGATGTTTCTGAAGATATTTTGCAATAATAAAAGCATTTTTTTCGTGCTTTTTCATTCGCACCTCAAGAGTTTTTAAACCCCTGCTAATTAACCATGTATCAAAAGGACTAGGATTTAATCCTATAGCTTTTCTTGCAAAATCAAGTTTTTCTTTTAACTGCAAATTGTTACTAACAACAACTCCGCCAATAACATCAGAATGACCTCCAATATATTTTGTAGAACTATGTAAAACTACATCAGCACCTAATTGTAATGGATTTTGAAAATACGGAGAAGCAAAAGTATTATCAACAACTGAAGTTGTTCCATATTTTTTGGCTAATTCAGAGATGGCACTAATATCTGAAATTCTTAATAAAGGATTTGTT
>JAVHRE010000093.1:0-1145 GCA_036171495.1 Bacteroidales bacterium | reverse complement strand
TGTAAGTTCAATTAGTAAATGCAACTTTTTAGGTGAATGAGGGTTTTTAAAAGCAACCTATAATTTTTTTCAGGAAAGAACAGAGAAATTAATTCTCTGTTTCTTTCTCTGAATGGATAAAGTTTCTTTTATTTGCCTCCTAAATCGCCAAAAATAAGTTGCAATATGAAACATATAACCAAAGAACAAAGATATCAAATCGAAGCATATCTAAAAAGTGATAAATCAAAAGAATTTATTGCAAACGAACTTCAAGTTAGTCCCACAACTATTTTTCGGGAAATAAATCGTAACTCAAAATTGAGAGGTGTATACAATGCGGCATTTGCAAATGAGCTTAGCACTGAAAGAAAAGAGCGACTTAAGAGAGTTCGGAAATTCAATAATAACATTAAAATTTTTATTGAAGAAAAGCTTAAAAACGAACAATGGTCACCTGAACAAATAGTAGGCTATTGCAAATCTAATAATATTAAAATGGTAAGCCATGAACGTATTTATCAATACATTCGCCAAGATAAGCTTAATGGAGGCGATTTATACAAAGAATTAAGGCATAAATTAAAACACCGGAAACGACCAGTTGGAGGAAAACAAATTGTTATTAAAAATAAAGTTTCCATTGAAAAGCGATCCGATGTAATTAACAATAAAGAACGTTTTGGCGATTGGGAAATAGATTTGATTGTTGGTCAAGAAAATAAAGGAGCTATATTAACATGTGTAGAAAGGCAAACAGGCTTTTTAATGATGAGGAAACTGCCATTTGGGAAAGATTCAAAATTTTTAGCGAAAGCTTTAATCGATATGTTTTTACCTTATAAAAAAAGCGTTTTATCTATTACATCTGACAACAGTGTTGAATTTGCTTGCCACCAAGAGATTTCTAAGAAACTTAAATGCGAATATTATTTTGCTCACCCATACTCATCATGGGAAAGAGGTTTAAATGAATATACAAACAAACTTATAAGACAATATATAACTAAAAAAAGTGATTTTAACAATTATAATGATATGAAAATAAAAGAGATACAGATTAAATTAAACAAAAGACCTAGGGAAAAATTAGATTTTAAAACACCTATTCAATTTTTGTAACTACTCAGCCACTAAATTAACTTTAAAATAGCCACAGATTCACA
>JAVHRE010000092.1:0-5707 GCA_036171495.1 Bacteroidales bacterium | reverse complement strand
CTGTTTTTTAAATCAAATATCACAAATCAAATATCACAAATTCATTACTGATTACCAATGGTAAAAAGTATAATTTTAACCCGTTTGTGGTATAATCCAATGCAGGATAAACCAAACTAAGGAATAATAATTGACTTCGACCTTACAGCATAAGCACTAAAATATCCTAATGCTCCATTACTCAAATTAGAGGTAGGGTTTGCAGGTGTTGAAGAATCAAATGAACCATCTCCTGTTCGGTTAAATGTTCTGAAATATTCATAAACGCCATAGTCAATACTTTGTAACTGAATGGTTATGATGTCGCCACTGACAAGTGGATAATCCGGACGTATTCCTGAGCTATGGTCAATAACAGTTCCATCTCTTAAATTATCTGATGTTATTGAAGTGGAATTAATTACAACTCCATTAATAAGTTCTATAAACCGATAATAATTAACAATTCCGGAAGGGTCGGTAAATTGTACATCAAGAGTTTTTCTATTTTCACCGTGACCTCCAAAACCTCCCGACGTTTTAAACATGAGAGTATCAATGTTTACAGGAAAAGAAAGAGTAGAAACAGACTTATAAATTTTTCCATTAGCACTTACAATTAATGTGTATGTTCTGCCTGCAATGCCTTGTATAGTGTTGGTTTTATATATACCCGGCGTTGCTTCGGTAAGTATTTCGGAGTTGCCAGCATTGTCACTTATTGTTACTACTGCACCTTGTACCGGTGGAAAAGTATTAACATCACTAAAATTAACTGTCTTTGTAAGTGAAACAGTATATGGTCCGGGTTGGTCGGAAATGCCACCTTCTATTACTATTTCGGGAGCAGCCGAATTCAAATCAATATTAATTACTTTTTGACAAGAAGATAAAGTAGTCAGGCATATTGTAATTAAGGGGAGCCCTATAAACTGATGTAGTATTATTCCAAATTTGTTTGTCGTCATTCCGAACTTGTTTCGGAATCTGCATTTTATGATTATTATGAGATGCTGAAACAAGTTCAGCATGACGATTAAATAAAGCATGACGGTTTGTGTCGTTTTCATGTTTTAAAATTTAAAATTGTAAGTAATAGATGGAATCCAACGGAACAGTGTTGTTTGCACTGCCTGTGTTTTAGAAGGGTCATTTGGGTCTGGCTGAAAATCAATGGAATAAGCATTCTCACGACCATAAGCATTGTAAACAGAGAAGTTCCAACTCGATTCAAATTTTTCTGTTTTCTTTCGTTGCCATGTCGCTCCAATATCCAAACGATGATAAGCGGGCATCCGGTAACCATTCCGCTCGGTATAATAGTTAACTACTTCTCCGGCTACCGTGTATTTTCCGCTTGGAAAAGTTACTGCATTACCGGTATAATAAATCCAGGTAGCAGATACAGTCCATTTTTTAGCAATGTCGTAAATTACTACTATGGATACATCATGTGTTCTATCCTGCTTTGCCGGATACCATTTTGCATTATTTATTCCTTCAATTTGCTTTTCCGTTCTTGCTAATGTATAACCGAACCAACCATTTAATGGACCATATTTTTTCTTTAAATAAAACTCCACACCATATGCTCTTCCTTTTCCATAGAGTAATTGCGATTCAATATTGGCATTAAAATTAAGCTGAGCGCCATCAATGTAATCTACCTGATTTTGCATATTTTTATAATATACTTCAGTAGAAAATTCAAACATGTTGTTTTTGAAATTTCTGAAATATCCTAACGAAACCTGGTCGCAAATTTCGGGCTTTACGTTATTACTGCTTGGAATCCATAAGTCTGTAGGATTTCCCGAAGTTGAATTAGAAATTAAATGTAAGTTCTGGGTGTTTCTTCCATAAAAAGCTTTAATGGAATTTTTTTCGTTAAGAATATAGTTTGCACTTACCCGAGGTTGAAGATTAATATAGGTTTTTACAAACTGTCCGTTGGAATAAATTGATGTATCTAATGTTTCGCCGTTAGCATTATAAGTATTAAAACTTCCGGGACCAAGCAAACTAAAAGAAGACAACCGCAACCCATATTCAAAGCTTAATAACTCTGTTGCTTTTATTTCGTGAGAAATGTACAGAGCGTTTTCCCATGCATATTTATTTTCCAGATGTCGTTTGCCTATTGGCGAATTGCTTGTGGCAGTGATAGCTCCCGGAATTATTTTATGATAGGTAGAAGTAAATCCAAACTTTATTTTATTTTTTGAATTGACGAAATATTGAAAATCTTCATTTAATCCATAGTCTTGAATTCGCGAAATAATATCTATTAAATTCCCGCCAAAGTTGATATTAATTTTATAACTGTAATTAGTAAAAAGCAGGGAAGTGTTTGAAAAAAGTTTTTCACTAAACAAATGATTTAAGCGTAATGTACCGGTGGCATTACCCCAGTTGATTCCAAAGGTTTTTCCCATACCAAGCACATCTCTTCCGAAATACCCCGATAAATAAATTCTATTTTTCTCATTCAAGCTATAATTTGCTTTCATATTCAAATCGTAGAAATAAAGTATTGCTTGTCGCAGAGAGCTATCTCTTGAAAGTTTTAAAAACAAATCGGCATAAGTTCTTCTGGCAGAAATAATAAATGAACCTTTGTCTTTTACAATAGGACCTTCAACATTTAAGCGGGAAGAAATTATTCCAACACCTCCGCTTACAGAATATTTTTTGTCGTTGCCATCCTTCATTTTAATATCCAATACAGAAGCCAAACGACCACCAAACTCAGCGGGTTGGTTGCCTTTATAAAGAGAGACATCTTTTATGGCATCCGAATTAAATACTGAGAAAAAACCCAACAAGTGAGAAGCATTATAAACAGTGGCTTCATCAAGCAATATTAAATTCTGGTCGGAGCTTCCTCCACGCACATAAAAACCACTATTACCTTCTCCTGCCGATTTTACCCCGGGTAAAAGAGAAAGTGTTTTTAAAATATCTTTTTCGCCAAATAATACAGGAATGTTTTTTATTTGTTGAATATCTAATTTATTAACTTCCATTTGGGTATTGGTAATATTATCGTTTTTCTTTTCGCTTGATACTTCCACCTCATTTAGCACATTTGTTTTTTCTGATAACGCAAAATTTATTTTAGTGTTTTGTTTCAGTACAATCTGCTGCGATTGTGATGCGTAGCCAATAAACTGTGATGTAATAGTATAATTTCCTTTAGGAATAGTAATTGAAAAAAAACCATAAGCGTTGCTATTCACACCTGTTGCAGGAATTTCTTTAATAATAATAGATGCGCCAATAAGTTGTTCACCGGTTTTAGCGTCTTTTACATAACCGCTAATAGTATATTTATTGGATGTTTGTGCAACTAACGAAACAGCAAGTGCGAACGCTAACAAAATTATAGTGAGTTTTTTCATAATGAACTTTATTATAACATATAACTTATGTAGAAGAATTTATGATTTAAACCTATCAAGTTATCGCTTATAACTTTTTTTTACTGATTAAATTGTGTTTGTCGGTAAAAATTTGTTTACCCCGCCGGATAATCTCTTTGAGCAACGGTTATGTAGATTTTTTCTTTATTAACTGATAGAAAAAGAGGCTTATTTATTTTTGTTTTGTGTAAGAATTAAACGAAGGGATGTGTCTTTTGTTATGTATGCCCAAGCCCAGTTAATAAAAATGATTAGTTTGTTTTTAACACTGAGAATAAGCATTAAATGTAGAAACATCCAAATTACCCAAGCGAAATAGCCCTTAAACTTGATAAATGGAAAGTCAACAACTGCTTTATTTCTGCCAATTGTTGCCATAGAGCCGAGGTCTATATATTCAAATTTATTAGTTTGTTTGCCTTGAATTATTTTTTTTAAATTTTTTGCTAAATTTTTTGCTTGATTAATTGCCACATTTGCTACCTGCGGATGACCTTTAGGATATTTTGTTGTTTCCATTAAGGCAATATCACCTATTGCAAAAATGTTTTCGCTGCCTGTAATTTTATTTATTCTATTTACTTTAATTCGATTGCTGGTTGTAAAACAATCATCTGGAATTCCTTGAATTGTATTGCCAGTGATGCCTGCAGCCCATATAACTGTTTTCGTTTTGATGTTATTTCCGCCTTTCAATGTTAAAATATCTCCATCATAGTTTTCTACAAAAGTTTCGGTAAGAATATTTACATCCATTTGCTGCAAGTATTTACGAGAAGCAATTTTTGCATTATTACTCATATTATTTAAAGTATTCTTACTGCCTTCAACTAAAATGATATTAAATTTCGAGAAATCAATGCCTGGGTAATCTTTGGGCAATATATTTCTTTTAATTTCGGCAAATGCTCCTGCCAACTCAACGCCTGTAGGTCCAGCACCAACAATTACAAGATTTAATAAGCTATATTTCTCATCATCATTAGCTGAAATAATATTTTCAAAAGTTTGTAATATATGATTTCGGATGGTGATTGCATCATAAGTTGTTTTTAAAGTAAGTGCATGCTTACTAATGTCATTATTCCCAAAAAAATTTGTTTTGCAGCCTGTTGCTATAACCAAATAGTTATACTCAAAATCTCCGATAGTGGTGTTTATTTTATTGTGTATAGTGTCAATACTTAAAACCTCTGAAAGCCGTATTTGTACATTTTTTTTATTTTTAAAAATATTTCGTAGTGGAAAAGAAATACTTGATGGTTCTAATTGCGAAGTTGCAACTTGATAATATAGAGGTTGGAATTGGTGGTGATTGATTTTGTCAATTAGTAAAACATCAAACAGATTTTCTTTTAATTTTCTAACAAACTGTATGCCTGCAAATCCTCCACCTACAATAATTATTTTCTTTTTAGTTACCATTTTATTCTCAAGACATGTTACTCAAATTAACAAGTTGCACATATTTGCTTGTTGTTTGCGTAGATTGTGTTATCCACTGTTTGTTTTTTTAATCAACGAAAGTTTCTTTTATTGTCAACTTAAGCTTTAAAATTTCCTTAGAAGTTAATTTATCCAACACTTTCAATATTCTCTGTTTATCAATTGTCCGTATTTGATCTAAAACAATCCAACCTTTTTTATTGTTGTGTTTTACTTCAATTCGTGTGGGATAACGTTTTGATTGACTTGTCATAGGGGCAATAATAACAGTCTGCAAATATTTATTCATTTCGTCTGGTGAAATTATTACACAAGGGCGTGTTTTTTTAATTTCACTTCCAATTGTCGGGTCAAGATTTACTAAAACAATTTGATATTGCGTTAGTTCCATTCTTCAAAATTTTCATCTTCAAATATGTCAACCATTAATTGCTTGTCGTCACCATTAGTATGCATATTTTTAAAAGATTTTTCCCAACCTTTTCTTGGTGATTTTTTAGGTCTAATTATTATATATCCTTTTTCCAATATCAATTCAACTGTGTCAATGATATTGTATTTTTCTAAAAGGGTCTTACTTAGTCTAATTCCCCTTGAATTCCCAATTGATATAACAGAAATGTCCATATTAAATTGTTTTGTAATTACAAAGTAACTACATTTATTTTAAATTTCCAAATATTTTGAAGTTTTTTTACAAATAGTGGGTAACGACAGTCCGTCTAAAAACCTATTTTTTTATAAAATTTAATCAAATATAAGACGATTAAACGAGTTAAAAAAATATTTTTTATGGTACTTTGCTAAAAGTAACTAATCAGTGTACACAAAAGTTGTCACGCAAAGGCGCAGAGACCGCT